>JAOTTU010000099.1 GCA_029864225.1 Gammaproteobacteria bacterium
CGGCGGCCGCCTCTTCCACGTCGGCCTCGCGGCCTGAAAGCGTCAGTCGGCCGAAGGCACCGACTGCGCGCACATCGACGAGGGTGATATTGGCGGCCTTCTCGGCCTGGTTGGCGGCATAGATGATGTAGCCCGCCGGGTCGGTCTCGAGGATAAACATACTCTCGCCGGGCAGGATCATAGAGCCGCCGCGGTGCTGGCGGTTGATGAGCACGCAGTGATCGGCCGTCATCCCGCGGATGATCTCCTGCCAGGCGATCTTGCACTGCTGACGGTCGGATACCCTGGCGCCGAGGTTGGACAGGGCGATGCGACCCGCCTCGCGCACGTCGCTCTGGTCGCGGTGATTAACCACCATGGAGCCGAATGCGCGCTCCACCACCTGCTGGGTCAGGGTGACGCGGGTCGCCTTCAGGGCGATGTCGGTGAACATGTGGATCGCCATGCCCGGGGAGACCTCCATCCACAGGCAGGCATCGCCTGGAACCGGCGGAAAGCCCTGCGACACCGATGCCATGTACTCGGCAAGCTGGGGCTGCAGGGAGTCTATGTAGACGTAGGTTCTGAGTTTTACGACTGTATCCACTGTATCGTCTGGCCTTGACTGGATGCGCAATCGATCAGCGCCGGTCACCCATCCTTGCGGGTGCCACGAGAACTCGTCAGCTACCCGGATCGAGACAGGTTCCGCCGCGAGAAGCTTAGACAAGGCAACACTTCGATACAAATAAATAAAAACATATTTAAGTATAGATATTTATCTATATTTGGCATATACGAGTGAATAATGGCCCAGACGGGCCAGTACGGCCTGAAGGCGGATCAATGACGCCTGAAGGGGACGATTTCGGCCCGATCCGGCCGGCCCTGCCCGGCACGCTCGTATTTCTCCAGCCTATCCAGTGCCGGCGGGAATTCACTCATCAGACGAGCATGCAGATCGTTGGTATTTTCATGAAAATAAAGGATTTCCACCGGGACCGGCCCGCTGAGTGCATCCCGCAGCTCTGCCCTGGAAAAATCCCACGCCAGCATGATCAGCCGGCCTCCCCGGCCTTCACGCACAGCATAACTGAGATTATCGACGAAGATGACCTCATCACGGGTGATGACAGCCAACAGCTGCATGCTGCGCACCGGCACGAAGGCACACTCGGTTAAACTGCGGGCGAGCGCCTTCCGGCAGCGATTGAACAGGTCGGCCCGGATGCTGGTGGCCTCGCGCCCGATCTCTTCGGGACGGAAAAAGACCTCTGTATCTATTCTCATGTTGACTGCCACCATCGATGTCCGATGCTGATGAGAGAGTACGTAAGCGGCAGTGCGGCATCGCGGCATGCCTACACCAGGCCATCATGGCCAGATTCTACCGCAGCAGCCAGACCCGCGGGAGAGCGGGCAAGATCGCAATTCCACGCAGTCGCACGGGAAGCGCAGCAGCAATTAACAGGGTATTATTCAATCGGCCGGAAACAACCCTCACACCGCCTGTCACCAGGCGCTTGCTGTCACCCGGAGATAATGAAATGCCCGCAAGCAGACCCGCTCCCGATGCGCTACTGTTGATGGGGACCCACTGCCCCTGGTGCCCCAGGGTGCTGGAGTCGCTGAAAGAATTACTCGTGGATGGAGCCATTGCATCGCTGGAAACCGTGAATATCGATGAGCAATCCGAGGTTGCCGTTGAACTCAATGTCAGGACGGTGCCCTGGGTGCGCATCGGTCCGTTTGAACTGGAAGGCATGCGGTCCATGGCGGAAATGCGCGAATGGGCCGAGAAGGTCGGCACCGAGGCGGGGATGACCGCCTGGCTTGGGGAGCTGCTGTCCAGCGCGAGGATCCACCAGACAGTTGCGCTGCTTCGCGATGATCCTGCCGCCATGCATGCATTGCTGCGGCTGTTCGCGAGCCCCGACACCCCCCTCAACACCCGCATTGGCATCAGCGTGGTCATGGAGGAGCTGGCGGGAAGCAAGACGCTGCTCGGGGTCAGGGACGCACTGGGCGAACTGACTGCTCACGAAGAGGCCCGCGTCCGGGGTGACGCCTGTCACTACCTGGCGCTGGTCGGCGACCCGCAGGTTGCTGCGCACATCCAGCCGCTGCTCGAGGATCCGGATGCAAATGTCCGGGAAATCGCCAAAGAAAGCCTGGAACAGCTTGAACAGGCACCTGGCTGAAAGGATACCTGCGGGAGTGGCTGCTGCAGCCTGCACACACGATCGCAACAACAGGGCCCGCTGCTGCGGGGAAAGCGATTCACGACGCTTCAATCACTACCGACTCGGCCTCGGCCATATCACGAATGGCGTCCTCCAGATTGATCTGGTCCGGATTTTCCTTGCTTTGCTCGCGCAGCAGTGCAACCAGTTCGGTCTGTTCGATGATGCGTCGTTTGCCCTTGCGGTCTCTCATAAAGGCGGCCCATGGCACGAACTTTGTGGTCGGAAAGGATTCGCCCGACTTGGGTGATATGTCGATATTGAGACCGGAGATATAGAACACGCACTTGTCGCGGAAACTGGGCGAATGCGCCACGGTTCTCAGTGTGCGGTCAAATTCGACCTGGGTATTGATCTTTGCGGCAGTCAGCAATGGCCAGTGCGAGGTAACAATCCACGGCATCGGGTACAAGAGGTTATGCTCCTGTTGATGGCGGCCTTCCACGGTTTCATCGAGGTTGCGGCGGAAATAGAACATCTCCGGCTTCAGATAATCACCGATCGAGACGCTTTCACCATCCTGGAGGTCGGGTTCCAGATCAGCCAGTTGACGCCTGAATCCTTCGCTGGTAATAAAACTCTTGGCTGTGCTGTGCGTGTGCAGCGGAACGTAGTTGCCCTCGACATCCGGCCTGACAAGGCGTTTCAGCCGCAGAAACAGGCCATCCTTGCGGCTCTCGCGCAGCAGACCGTTGTCGATGCGCAGGGACAGCATGTCCCCGCAGCGTTCCACCAGTATGTCGGATTGTGCAATGCGGTATTGATCCAGATACCAGGCGACGATCGCGGAGAGTTTCCCGCAACAGGCGCCAAGCTGATTTTCCTTTGCATGAATCCGGCTGTAGGTGCCGAAACTCTTCTCACCAGACTCAAATCCCACATGGCTGGCCTGGATGATCACCAGTCCTTCACCATGCTCTGCATAGGGTGCGTGCCGGTCCATTGCGACCACCGCACCGCCACGACCAAGGTTGAAGGGAAAAGTGCCGAAATGCTTGGCCAGAACAATAATCGGATAACCCTGATTCTCGTCGGAGCAGAAGGCGCGTGATGGCAATATCTTGCCCGGCTTGAATCCCAGGGACTTTACATAGTTGTAAAGACGGGGTACGAAGCTGCTGTAGCGAAATGTGGTGCCATCGAGTCGGAAATCACTGATGAGTTCCTCTACATTGGCTTCTGATGCAAACATGCGGGTTATAACCCCCTGGCCGGGTACCTGAATCAATGAGGCGAATGATTAAGCATAACCCACGAGTTGCCTGGGTATCCACACGGTAGACAATCGTCACACATTCATCACTGCCACAACCCCGCGCCAATCAGACCCCAGGCATCCCGGCTTTCATACCTTATCGAAGGGTGCAGTTACAACGAAATTCCTCCGCGAGACGTCACTCACACGCCTCCGGAGGAGCCCTCGACCCGGGATTCAGACTGTCCATCTGGACCTGGGCATGGCCGGATATGGGATATTAAAACCTGTTACATAATCCCGCACGGGCGGTGGTGCTGTGCAGGGCAGGAGAGGCGTCCCTCCGCGATGGGGCCCATGTCCTTAGCTAGGGAAATCGCGCCGGGAACGGCGCCCACAGGCAGGTCCGGGTGTCCATGTCCAGGAAATCGCCAGGGGAAGCCAGAACAGGCCTCTGGCTGAAAGGACAGCTCTACTCCTACCCTGCACAGTCGCCACCACAGCACGGACCGCTGCTGCAGGCCGGGGCGGCCGCATCACCCAGGCTGGAACGGCGCACCACCTGACCGCCGGTAATCAGCTTTTTAACAGGGACATCCTGCGGGATCTCGCCGGCATCGATCCCGGCCAGGGCACACAACTCGCCCCAGGTATTAACCTGCTCACTCATCCGATGACGGACCTCGACCACCGCGCCGTTGGCCTCACAACAATAATCATACGTCGGCATAAGCTTCTCCACATAAAAACACTATGGTGATTATAACCCCCAGGAATACCCTCCTGTCATAGAGGAGGGCCGTATGAGACCTCAAGAGACCTTGCGTGACCCGTCGGCAGCGTGCAGACCGGCTTCTTCCATAAACTTCTCAGCCAGGGTAAAGGCAAAGGTGGAGCCCGCCCCTGGCCGGCTGCTGATTTCGAGGCTGCTGTCGTAACGTTCAAGGACGTGCTTGACGATGGAAAGCCCCAGGCCGGTACCACCGGCTTCGCGAGAACGGCCCACATCGACGCGATAAAAGCGCTCGGTCAGCCGTACCAGATGCTGTGGCAGGATACCAACCCCGGTATCGACCACCTGAAAACGCACACCACCCGGAACCAGCTTGAGCGTAACAGCGATGTCGCCGCCTGCAGGGGTGTAGCGAACGGCATTCATCACCAGGTTTGACACGGCGGCATACAGGTCCTCCTGCTGTCCACGCACCTGTATGGGTTCTGCCACATCCAGGTGGAAGTGGTGACCACCCCGGTGTTCACTGGCGGCACGCGCCTCTTCCATGACTTCCGCAACCAGGGCCGAAAGGGACACCGACTGCAACTG
Organism: Gammaproteobacteria bacterium; assembly: GCA_029864225.1. Taxonomy (GTDB): domain Bacteria; phylum Pseudomonadota; class Gammaproteobacteria; order UBA9214; family UBA9214; genus CAMYJZ01. Next base: position 4,742 of record JAOTTU010000099.1, read on the forward strand.
CTCGGCCTCATAGCGGCTTTCCAGCCGGGCCAGGGTCAGCAGATCCTGCAATATAGACATCATGCGCTGACTCTGGCGCTTCATGCGGGCAAGCGGATTCTCGAGTTCCGGATTGCCCCCTATTCCCGCCTCCAGCTGTTCTATCGACCCCTGCAATACCGATAAGGGGGTGCGCAGTTCATGGGAGGCATTTGCAATAAAATCACGCCGCATCAGTTCTATCCGGTGCTGCTCGGTCACATCCCGCGCCAGCAGCAGGTATTGCTGCTGGCCATAGGCCACGACCTTGATCGACAGCCGGGTATCGCCACCGGACTGCAGCTGCAGCTGCAGCGGTTGATCAAATTTCCCGGCATCCAGGTAATGACGCAAATCGGGATGGCGTATCAGGTTGGTCACCGGCTGGCCGGCATCGGTCTTGCGCACCCCCAGCAGGGTCGTGGCCGCCTTGTTGAGCCACTGAATATGAAATTCCCGATTCAGCACGACGGTGGCATCCGGCAAGGCCCGCGTGGAAGTCTTGAACTCCTTGAGCAGCCGGCCAATCTGTTTCTTGCCGCGAGACGCCTTGCGTCGTCGCACCTCGAGGCGATAGTAGACATAGCCCCAGATGCCGGGTGTCGAAAAAGGCAGCCGCCTGGATGACCTGTCCAGCCAGCGGATCAGAAGCCGCAGGTGATAGAGATGCCAGAGCAGATAAACGACCACACCACCGGGTAGCAGCCAGGCAGCAAGCCCGGTCAGCAGCCCCACCAGCCACAGCAGGGCCAGCACACCGCCGAAGGTCCAGAGCTCCTCGCGCCATGCCGTGGGTAACATCATTTCAGCTTTTCCTGGTACTGAAGCGGTAACCGGCACCACGCACGGTCTGCACCAGGCCGGCCCTGCCCGATGGTTCCAGCGCCTTGCGCAGGCGCCGTATATGCACATCCACGGTGCGTTCCTCGATGAAGACCTGGTGCCCCCATACATCATCGAGTAACTGACCGCGTGTAAAGACCCGCTCCGGATGGCCCATGAAATGTTTCAGCAGGCGAAACTCGGTGGGCCCGAGCCTGATCTCGTGCGTACCCGCCAGGACCCTCTGGGTGTCGGTCTCGAGCGCAAGACCCCCGAGTTCGATCCGCTCCGGTTGCAGCCCGCCGTTATGCTTGCGCAGTTGTGTACGGATACGCGCCTGCAGTTCCTTCAACGAGAACGGCTTGATGAGGTAATCATCGGCACCGCTGTCCAGCCCCGCAACCCGGTCACTGACCTCACCGCGTGCAGTCAGCATAATGACGGGCAGGTCGAGAAACTTCTTGATGCGCCTGATCTGGCGCAGCCACTGCAGGCCACTGGCGTCAGGGAGCATCCAGTCCAGCAACAACAGGTCGGGGGATGAGTCCTCGAGCTTCAGGCGGGCCTCTCCGATCGTGCCAGCGGTAAGGGTGTCATGTCCTGCCTGTTCCAGCGACTCACTCAGCATGTCACGCAGATCAGCCTCATCTTCCACTATGAGAATATGAGCCATACCCAGTTGTCCGGGGGGAGTGTTCGACTGCCGTCAGGCGCCGATTTCCTGTTCGATTTGGTCGATGGTCGTGTGCCGCACATCCTTGCCCTTGACCAGGTAGATGACATATTCACAAATATTCTTGGAATGGTCGCCGATGCGTTCCAGCGAGCGCGCTACCCAGATCAATGACTGGAACTCCTCGGTATCTTTCGGATCCGCCTTGATGTGCTGGATCAGGTCAGTCAGCAGCGCGACATAAAGCTTGTCAATATCCTCGTCCCGGCGGGCGACCTGGACAGCGGCCAGTACATCCATGCGTACGAAGGTATCCAGGGCATCGCGCAGCAGGCTCAGCACCATCCGGCCCATCACATCGATCTGCTGCATCAGTAGATCCATTCCCGGGAAAGACGAGGTCGCCAGCCCCATTGAGATATGGGCTATCTTCTCTGACTCATCACCGATACGTTCGATATCGGTGATGGTCTTGATGATCGCCATCACCATGCGCAGGTCACCGGCTGCCGGCTGGCGGCGGGCGAGGATATAGGTGCAGTCCTCGTCAATACTCACTTCCTGGGCGTTGACCCGATGATCGGTACGGATGACGTATTCGGCCAGTTCGGCATTCTGCTCCTTGAGCGCCGACAGAGCATCATTCACCTGGCGCTCGGCCAGCCCCCCCATGGACACAACACGGTTGCGCAGGCTTTCCAGCTCGCGATCGAACTGATGATGAATATGCTCGCCAAGATTTGTTGGATCCATAACTCCTGTCCGCAGTAGCTAAGGAACCTCTGATTAATTCCTTTATCGTCATCCCGGCATGCGCCGGGATGACGAATAAATCAGAGCTCCCCTAAGATATTGAGTGATAACGACCTGTCCGATTCTATACAGGGATTATGACATAGATGTGACATAAATCATCGCCACACCCGCCGGTTAAATCCTGAACATTCGATAGTAATTGTCATACTACTGTCATATTACGACCGTATTGTTTCAGTCAGACACTACAGGCACTAACGCTGAAACCAGGA
>JAOTTU010000100.1 GCA_029864225.1 Gammaproteobacteria bacterium
GATCTTCTGCGCCTTGTCAATGTCGTCGTTATAAGCAGTGCCAAACACCGTATCCACGCGGCGCTGCGTGATGCCAGTAACATTGGTAATAACATCGCCCCACACTGAATTATTGAGAACGATTAGCAGCTGGTTGTCCGGCGTTCTTAATTGTGTGGACAGCAGCTTTCCTTGAATCAACATTTCCAAGTGTTCCCGCCACATTGATCACATTGCCAGTATCAAACGGACGGTAAGGTAGCTTAAGGATGCCGCTGGCAAAGTTACTCAGTGAATTCTGCAATGCAAATGCGATCACAAAGCCGGCGGCACCGATGACAGCAAGTACCGGCCCGATGTTGATTTCCAGCACAGACAGACCGACAAAGAAGCCAATGAACAGCACCAGTTGCCGAAGCGCCGCTTGTTATCCACAATGGCCAGGCGCTCATTGATCGAGACCTGGTTGGGAATGATGCCGCGTCGGTCATAGGACCCGTAGCGCTTGCGCCTTGGCTTCTGACAATGCAGACACCGGTACAGGTCGCCGCCTGAGCGCTTGTCTGCGTAGATATACCGGTAAATCCACTCATGACTGATACACGCGCCTTGTTTGTCCTCGAACCGGCCAACAATCTGCTCCGGGCTCCATTCCTCTCGGATCAGTGTCTCGAGCTGCTGCCAGACCTTCTCATCGATGCGGGGATTTGCCTTCGCGTGGTGCCGTGCCACAGCCAGCGCGGGGGCCTGCTTTGGCCGGTAACCTCGCAGCCCCCGGTTCCGCTTAAGTGCCCGGCTGATGGTCGATTTGTCGCGCGGCAGCAGTTCAGCAATCTGTGCCTAGCTATATTCCGCTTTCTTCAGGATGTTAATTTGGTATCGTTCCACTTGGGTAAGCTGCGTGTAGCCACTCATACGTGCTCCTCTTGCTTTGGTCGGTTGGAGAAAGCCGCGATGCTGTCGCAGCTTGCCCTCTTACCGACAGGTGGAGTTGCACTTGCAAATTGAATTCACGTTCTCCAAAACCGGGATCAGATCACAGTTGCTGCTAATATACTCCATGACGTGATAAGCGACGCTCTCCTCATCGACCTGCGGGTGGCCAGGCCGCCCGGTGTGTATCTGGCGCTTGATCATTGGCTCGATTTTATCCTTGAAATCGTCCCTTCATTACACCAACTCCTGATTCAGTGCCTCTCGTACTGCATGCAGCTCATCGGGCTCCAGGTGCATCCGAAATAGTTCCCGATAGGCATGCTGTCGCTGGTCCGCCGTTGACTCCAGACCCCTATACAGCGCATGTGGAATAATCATGTCATCGGTTTGAATGCCCGCATTCTGGCATAGCTGGACCAGCGGGAATCCCCCGGATGACCCACCATACCCGCCCGCACCGGGTTCATCTCGATATACCGCATACAGGTCATCAGGTATGCCTCATTGTCCAGCAGGCTGTCTTTGAATCGCCCCTCCCATAAATTGCCGCTGCGCCGGTAAGTCTGATTTATATAGCACACGAATTTGCGTCCCAGATCCTGCATCAGGAGCGTAATGCCGTACGGTTTTCAGGCGTCGTCAGAAAATGCACATGATTAGTCATCAGTGCACAGGCATGAATACTGGCTTGGTTCTTCGTCGCTGCCTGCCGCAGATTAAACAGGTATCGTTAATAATCACTTTCCGCGTAAAAACACGGTTCACGATCATGGGCGCGTTGAATAACGTGCTGATGCAATCCCGCCAGATTAAAACGTGGTTTGCGTGACATTCACCACCTCCTTGTGGTTGAACGTAAAACATTAAAATATATTAGGGTAAGTCTGATCAATCCGTCATTCCGGGCGGAGCGTAGTGGAGACCCGGAATCCAGCAGCTGCTAATCAGGCTGTTACTGGATTCCGGCCTTCGCCGGAATGACGAAAGATGAATTAATCAGGCCTTCCTTGGCGAAAACTCTGTTTTGACCACGGTTTTTCTTTGTAGCGCGCAAGGCACTTCTTGATGCGTTGTTCAATTGCATCGGCGGTGTCTGCAGGGACCGCGCCGATGGTCAGTGCGGTCAGCAGCAGGTCCTCGGGTGAGTCCTGCGCGCTTTGACCCATTTTCATCGATGCGTTGAGTCGTTCGATCTGGTAGGCCATCCGTTCCGCCTGGTATTCCTCTGGCGATTCCAGTTCCAGCAAGACTTCTATTTTGAGGCAGGCAGCCTGCTTATCGGCAAGATTCCTTGAGAGTGTTGCATCATCGGGCCGGGTGAGCACCTGAGTGAATCGCTGGTTCATTACCGCAGCGCTGGCATTTGAGAGCTCGGGCAGGGCATTCCATTCGGAGGTGACGGTACCCGTATCAATCACGCTGCCGGCCAGAATTGCCTGCTCCCAATGATTGCACAGCGCGGCGCGTTTGGCGAGGTTGTCAAGCGCGGAGGCATGGGCCCGGGATTCCGCGGCCTTGAGTGCATTGCGGAAGTGCTTCTGTTCTTCCTGCCAACGACTGTTCAGACTTTTTTCGCGCTCGCGTGGCACCCGGCCAATTTCCTCCCAGCGGCCCTGAATCCGGGCGAGTGTTGACGTATTGGCGAGCAGTTCCCCGTCACAGGCTGCAGCGGTCTGCGCCAGTTCATCAATCAGGGCCTGCTTTTGCTTCAGGTTTTCGTTGCGTTCGGCAGCCTGTTCCTTGCGTTCTTCATCACGGCGCCGGTAGGTGATATCGCAGGCGGACTGGAAGCGTTTCCACAGCTTGTTTTCGTGGTCGCGCTTCCCAACTACCGTGATCTTCCACTGTTTTTTAAGCACCTCGAGCTGGTCAAGCGCGTCATGCAGATTAGCCACTTCACCCAGTGCCTCGATATCGGAAATGAGTTTTTCACGTACCCTGGAGGAGTGACTGCGTTCGCGTGACAGGTGCTCTTCGAATTTACCAATCACCTCATCCAGTGCCCTGGCGACAGGCTTGCGGTGCCTGAAATCGATTGTGCCGGTTTTGTGAAAATCGCGGCGGGCGTGGCTGACGAACCTGTCGATGTCCCGCCAGTCGGGCTGTTTCCAGTCAGTTGTGGCGAAGCGCGTATTCAGCGCGTCGATAATGGCCTGGCGTTGGCTGAGGTTCTCTGCGCGTCTTTTTTTCAACTTTTCGAAATGCGCGGTACAGGGCTTGTAGGCTTCTTTGCAGGCCTGGTCGAATGTTTTCCAGAGCTCTTTGCCGGCATGGTCGCCGGATTTGTCCCAGGCATGCCATTGATCGCGTGCCTTCTGTATCTGTTTGGCGAGTTTTTCCGGCTGCATGCCCGAGTCTTTCAGCAGCACAATCTGGTTGATGAGATCCTGTCTTACCTGGGTGGTGCCCCAGTGTCGCCAGGATTCGAGCTTGCGAAGCTGCGGTCGTACGCCCTGCAGCCGTTTTTCGATGTCTTTCCAGCGTTGTTCAGAAGGGCCGGGGACATTACCCATGAGAGACAATAATCTGTTGTTCGCTCGTTCCGCCTTCTGCAGTTCGTCGTTCTTGAGTGCGGTTTCGAGTTCATCTATCAGCTTGAGCGCTTTTTCATAGTCGCGTTTGCGACGCTCCACCTGTTTGTGTATGCGGGCTCTCAGTGTTTCCAGTCCGGCATCGATATTTGCATCCAGCTGGATGTCTGCTTCGCGATGCTCTTCACCATCGGCTGTCTCGCCAGTAGCGCTGCGAAGGGCATCGAGTGCCTTGCGCACTTTTTTGGCACGCGTTTCATCGATATCATTAGAGGCTTCGAGCAGGGCATTGATTTCATCGAAAATAGCCTGGCGATTCCCGAGGTTGGCATTTTTTAGTTGTTTGCTCATTGGGATGCAAGGGCGATTCAATATATTTTGTGAGCCGATTTTTTTTGCAAAAAAATGAAGATTCAGGCGACATTATACTTAATTTGGATAGGTATACGTCCCCGTAATCATAACTGCAGTCGCCAGTAGTGCCGCAACCAGAGGAAGACCAGGAGAATGGGGGCATTCTGGTTGTTTTATTCCACGTCCTGAGCCCGGGTCAATTCCCGGTGGCAGGCGGCCAGCTCTTTCTGCAGTCCATCGCGTTCGGCAACCACTGCGGCGAGGGCCTGTCCTGTGTCCTGCAGTGTGATCTTCTGGTTCTCAAGTTGGGCTTTAAGTTCGATCAGCTCGTTATTGAGCTCCTCAGCATGTGCCTCGGCTGTGCTGAGTTGCTGGCTGGGTGCGGTGGTCTGCAGTTCAGCATTCTGCAATGTGGTCTTCTGGCTCTCCAGCCAGGAGTTAAGTTCGGTCAGCTCGTTCTTGAGTGTATCAGCCTGTGCAATGGCTGTGCCGAGTTGCTGGCTGGAAAGGGCGTTCTCGGACTGCGCCTGCTGTATGACCTCCATGGCAGCCTGCAGGTCTGCTTGTAATGTGGCCAGCTGCTTATCCCGGCTGTCAAGATCGTCGCGCAGCCGATCACGCTCTGCAGCCAGCATCTGGTTTTGTTGCTGATCATTTGTGATTTGTTGGCGATGTTGTTCCAGCGCAGCGATGGCCGTGTCCAGTTCCGCACTTTTCGCTTTCAGTTGTTCCTGAGTCTGTTTGAGTTCAGTGCTGAGAGGATTTACCGCCGGAGCGGCGGGGACGGCCCGGTATTGTCCGTGCGGCGGGTAGTAAGGAGGCAACTGACCGTAACCCGGTGGAGACACAGGCCACTGTGACGGTTGTTGCCTGGGTTGAGCATACCCACCCGTGTTGGGAGGCGGCGGATACCAGCCCGGCACATAACCCGTTTCGGGCGCAGGTGTCTGCATGGCAGGTACGGCAGACCCGTTCGGCGTTGCTTCATCCGACCAGGCACTTTCGGCCGCGATACCGATCAGTGCGGCGGTAACGAGTGTGGCAAAAGACGGCAATTTGTTCATGACATGCTCCAGATTGAATCGATAGGGCCAGTGCCCATGTTTATTATCGGAATTAACAGGGTCAGACTTAATGCTGTCCCCTTTTTAATTTAGTAGTCTTCTTCAGGATCCGCCCGTACGGCGGCGACATAGGGAATCGCGTGATAGTGACTGGCCGGCTGACTACAGATGGGGCAGTGGTCGACGGGACGCTCAACCAGGGTGGACCCGCAGATCTGGCAAACATGATAGTCGACGTATTCCCCTTCGATATGGGCAATCAGGAACTTGAACCATTTTTTCGCGGCATCCTGCATGCGGCCCAGCAATTTTCGGTGCTGCTTCTCCGCCTCCCAGGCCCAGGTCAGGTTATCGATAGCCGCCTGGTGGTTTTCAGGCTTGATGCGCGCCAGGATGGCCGGGTACCTGTGGTCGATCTCGTCGGTTTCGATCCCGGTGGCATGCAGGATATTGGGCCGGGTACTTTCCACCGGCCGGGGCTGCAGTGGTTCACGGGGCGTCCCGACGCCGAGTGTATCGAGTATGCGTTTGAAGTTGCGTGCGTGAATGGCCTCGGAGGCGGCCAGGGATTTGAACAGGTAGGCGCTGTTGGGATAACCCTCCGCCAGGGCCTTGTCGGAAAATCTGGTGTAGGAAACGTGTGCCTCTACTTCATCCTGGTAACGTTCCTGCAAGGCCTGTACTGTCTCGGGATAGTCCGCCGCCACGCAAACAGTGGCTCCCGGGGCCAGCAATAGCGCCCCGATCAGTAATACCTTCAGGACATTCCGAAACCAGTCTGTATTTGCCATGGAAGCCATCTCCTGCAAAACGGGGGTCAGATCCCGGTTATCTCTAATATTAGAGGAAACTGGGATCTGACCCCGGTATTTTTTAGGAACTCGCGGGGCGCGCCAGGACCATGAAATCGTAGGGTTCCATTTCCAGCATATGGGCGGCGACGATGGTGCGCCCGGCCACCAGGTCGACCACGCTCTTGCGCAGGCCGAGCAGGCGCAGGCGCCGTCCCTCGATGGGCTGAGGGGTTGCGCTGAAATTGGCCAGCACCAGCACGCTGTAGGCGCCGTTGGTGCGGAAGTAGGCAAACACGTGTTCGTTGCCGGATTCAACGATTTCCGTTTCTGCACGGTCCAGGGCCGGGTTCTGCTGGCGTATCTGGATGAGCCGCAGCAGGTCCTGGTAGATGCGCCCGGGAATGGTCTCGGGCATACGGCGCTCTTCGGCGCGCGCCCAGTCGAAGGCGGCGCGGTGCAGCCAGCGAGTATCGCCGACCTTGTCCATATCCCGTTCGTAGCCGTAATCATTGAGCATGCCGATTTCATCGCCAAGGTAGATCAGGGGAATGCCGCCGATGGTGAGAATGATGCCATGCAGCAGCAGGATGCGCTGGATGGCCAGCTCGGTTTGTGCATCGTCGTTATCCTCCATGGCCTTGTCGAGCCCTGCCAGCGAGGCGCAGGTCCCGGAGATGCGTGCCTCGCCGGTAGTCGGGTTTTCCTGGAAGGGCATGCCGCGGGCAAAGCTGCCGGTGAACCGCCCGGTGAAAAACTCGGTGAGAAAGCGGCGGTGGGAGGCCGGATCATAGCCCGAGCCCTTCAGGTCGTCGTCCGCAACGGCAAAACCGATGTCGTCGTGGCAGCGCACATAGTTTACCCAGGCACAGTTTGCGGGAATGGCAAAGCGTTGCTGCATGGCATGCCTGAGGACATTGACCTTGCTGGTTGCCAGCGAGTTCCACAGCAGGGCCATCAGCTGCGGATTGTAGGATAGCTGGCACTCCTCATTGCTGATGTACTTGCCCACCTCGTCCGGGTGCACGATGGCCTCGGACTTGAACACCATGGCCGGGGCGGCGATGCTGACCAGGGCATTGTAAGCCTGAATAACAGTGTGCGCCTCGGGCAGATTCACGCAATCGGTCCCGAGCCGCTTCCACACGTAGGCCACGGCATCCAGGCGCAGGATTTCCACACCCTGGTTCGCCAGAAACAGCATCTCCTCCAGCATGCGGTTAAAGACCACCGGGTTCTCGTAGTTGAGGTCCCACTGGTAATTGTGGAACGTGGTCCAGACCCATTTTTTCAGCCGGTTGCGGTAGGTGAAGGAGCCCGGGTGTTCGTCCGGGAATACCGGGGTCAGGGTCCGTTCATAGGCATCCGGCAGTGCCCGGTCGGGGAACATCCGGTAGTAGAGCTGGTAATCCTCGTCACCATCCAGTGCCCGGCGTGCCCACGTGTGTTCATCGGAGGTGTGGTTGAACACGAAATCCAGGCACAGGGAGATCCCGTGGTGGCGCAGCTCGGAGGCCAATTCGGCGAGCTGGTCCATGTTGCCCAGCGCCGGATTTGTATCGCGGTAACTCGATACGGCATA
>JAOTTU010000008.1 GCA_029864225.1 Gammaproteobacteria bacterium
TGCTCAGATGATTGTATAGGCCATGGCCAGGTGACTTACCAGTCGCCGGCCGGCCTCTTCCGCTGTGGCCCCGAAGGCCACGATACCGTCTTGGTGTCCACCCATGGAAAAGATACCCTTCTTTCTGACAGCCGTCTCCCTGAACAGGCGCTCTACCTCCAGGGCCATCGCCGGGGTGCCGTAGGCCACGGCCGGGTCCGTTACTGGCAGGTGCAGGGTTTCGGCATGCTGCCAGATGTCCGCTGAATGCACATGCAGGATCACCCGGATGCCGGCATCAAGCGCATAGATCATGGCATGCGTCAAGGATTCCGATGAGGGCCTGACCGGCCCTTCGGCGACGACCCGGTTGCGCTGTGGATAATACGCCGTGACGCTGCAGTAAGCGGATGCGTCCAGTGTTGCGCGGCCGCCGGTCTGGGTGCCGCTGATCACGAAGGCGCGCTGCCCTGGCGCGGCATCGAACGGCGCAAGCCGCTGGCTGACATTGCCGAAGCCATAACCGCCGTAACGTTGCGGGTCCTGTCCGATCAGCTCGAGTTGCCAAAGTATCCTGCGCCAGGCGTTGAGCTCGCGCAGCATTTCCAGGGGCACGGGTGTCGTGTTGCTGAAGTCCAGATCAAACTTGATGACGCCCTCTTCCTGCATCGCCGTTTTCGTTATTGTCCGGTAAACGCCCGGCGCAGACGTTCAACGCGTCGCCGGTTCACGCCGAAGTCGCTGTGTCCCGTGCGCGCGGCCGAACGCACATGAATGAGCTGTTCTTCCGGTACCAGCAGGAATTCCACGTCATCGATAAAGCCGAATACCCGGCTGCGCGCCTCCGCATGCAGGTAGTTCGCATCCTCTTCCACGATGCTGGTGCGCTGCTGTGACAGGATGGCTGACCTGAGTTGGTCCCAGGCCGTTTGCGCGCTGCCTGTAAATGCAAAAGGTTTGATGGCATGTTGCCCGTCATCCGCCTGGCTGGATACGCAGTTCGGTGATTGCGGACAAGCGGCTAACTGCCTGGCTACCCGGGCTGTGGTGGCACTGGTCATCAGGGTCGCGACTATCAGGATGGCGGTGATTGATCGAGTGGCGAACATGCGCGCATCACTATAACGAGCGCATGTGGGATATGTAAACAGGGCGCCGGCGCTGGATTACTGCTAATAGCGTCCTGCAGCGATCAGGCGCTGCTGCCAGTAGGGATTGTCGAGGCTGGCGTAGGACACCCGTTTCCCGCTCGAGGGGGCATGTATGAACTGTCCGTTACCGGTATAGATGCCGACGTGGGATACCCTGCGATAGCCGTGTTTGAAGAACACCAGGTCCCCGGGCTGAATACGTGTCAAGGCGATAGGTGTGGCGTGATGCCGCTGCGCCGTGGTCGTGCGGGGTACCGCCACGCCTGCCTGGCGGTAGGCGTAATACACCAGGCCGCTGCAGTCGAAGCCGCGCGGGCTGGAACCGCCATAGTGGTATGGAGTTCCCAGCAGGCGGGTGGCGACGGTAACGGCCGGGTGCTCGACGGTTGCCGGTTGCACACCGCTGGCAGGTGTGCCGTGGCGTGCCGGCGGGTGGCTACTGCAGGCAGCCAACAACCCGCACAATCCCAGGGCAAGCCACAACTGCCGTGTACCTCGAAATCGTTGGAAAGACCTGCCCATGGCGCGCCGCCCCTGCATGATGACTGCTCCAGATATATCGGCGCCCTGCACGGAGGCTTGACTTGGCAGCTAATGAAAAATTAAAAAACAGATATATATAGGCTAATTATCAAGTTATTTATAAAGATAGCTCCAGGCCACCTCAACGCCGTGACGCTGCCCACCGGCACCCACCAGACGAGCCAGAGAGCGGTTTGACCTGGATCAAATAATCATTGAATAGGTCGCATCAACTGCCCTTTCGGGGCTAGGAACAGCGACATTATTTTGTCTATACTTTTAGCTACCTTTGCCGGTTACGATCTGCCAGGCAGTGGTATTCAGGTAATCAACAATAACGGAGGGAAAACGTAATGAAGAAAATTACGAAGCTTGTCGCTGCCATCGTCGTAGCCGGTGCAGCTTCATTGGGCGCCAGTACGGCGAGTGCCTGGTGGGGCAATGATTACTACGATGGTCCCTGGGGCGGTGGCCCCTGGGGTTATCCGGGCTACGGCTGGGGTGGTTACCCCGGCTACGGCTGGGGTGGTTATCCGGGCTACGGCTGGGGTGGTTATCCGGGCTACGGCTGGGGTGGTTATCCCGGCTACGGTTATGGTGGCTATGCAGCGCCAGCCGCACCGGCGACCAGCACGGCTAAGTAAACTGGTGTAGCTGCATTCCTGCATGCAAAATACAGGCGCACCTTCGGGTGCGCCTTTTTTGTTGCCTACAGGGACGTAGGTACATTGCGTGCGCAGGGATGCGCAGGAGCGATGCGCCTCAGGGACGTAGGTACATTGCGTGCGCAGGGATGCGCAGGAGCGATGCGCTTAAAAGGACGGTCGTTCTCACACTGCCATGTGCTTCACGACACGTGTAGCTCCCAGAAATTCGCCCACGACATTCTTACATCCTGTACATCAACATGGGCCTCAGTACGGTCTTGCGGCCGGGTAGTTGCGGAAGGGTCCCTGGCCATCGAATACCGGTGGCTGGATCACGGGCCACCCTTGCCGTTCCCCGGTGTCAGGCAGTTTTCCCGCCTGGTAGGCTGCCAGGACCCCACCGAGCCGGGCCGCTTCACCGGGCATGGACCAGGCAACTTGCATCAACACCTCTTCCAGGGTCGCGGCTGCCTGTTCAAACCGGTCATTGACGGCACAGGCGAGTGCCAGCACTTCCAGGTGCGGCGGAATGCGTTGTTCCTTGACCAGTTGCTCCGCCAGGCGCAGCGCTTCCTGCGGATTGTTTACCCGCGGGTCGCTGCCGGTTGCCAGCAGACGGACCAGCAGGCTGCGGAAGATCGCCTGCTCGGGAAAATAATCCACCGCGTCCTTGAGGGTCTCCATCAGTGTGCTGTCGGAGGCACCGGAATTGATCAGTGCGCCGAGGTAAGGGATATAGGCCGCCGAATAGCGCGCATCGGCCGCCAGGGCCTGTTGATAATGCGGCGCTGCCTGCTGAGGGTCCTGCTGGCGGAAATGGTGATTGCCGAGGTAATAATGCGCCCCGGCATGCGCCGGTTCATGCTCCAGTACCCGGTGGTAATAGTCCAGCGCTCGAGAGCTATCACTCCCCTCCTCTGCCAGGATCCCGAGCAGGAACAGCCCCAGGGTATTGTCCGGCTGCAGGCTGATGGCGCGCTCGAGGGTCGTCCGGGCTTCGAACACGTTACCGGTCAGGTAAAGGGTGCGTGCATAGCTGACCAGCGCGATGGCATTGTCCGGATCCTCTGCCAGACCCTGGGCAAAGTGTTCCCGGGCCGCATCATGGTCATGCTGCTTGATTGCCTTCATGGCACGGTTGAAGTGGACGTAGGCACCGCTCTTCATCGCCTTGAGACGCTCGATCTGGGGGTCCCTGATTTCGGGCAGCACGTCGCCGCGTAACGCCAGGTGGGTTCTGGCCTCTGCGTTGCGCTGCACGGCACGCAGGGCCTGTGCCAGGGAGTAATGAACCCGGGTCGCACCGGGGTCCGTCTCCAGTGAGCGACTGAGGTACGCGATGGCAGCCGCGTAGTCGCGCTGCAACAGGGCGATCTGTCCCAGCCCGTAGAGGGAGGCGGCTTCCAGCCCGCTCTCGTTGACGACTTCTTCATAGGCCGCGCGGGCCTTGTCGAGTTCGTTGAGGTCGAGCAATGCATCCGCGAGTCGCACGACCAGGGCCTTATAGGCGGGTTTCAATGTGCGTGCCTGCTGATAGCGCTGCACGGCAAGTGGCATGCGCCCGGTCGATGCGGCCTGGTAGGCGGACAGATAGACCCAGCGGAAATTGTCGGGCTCAAGGGCGATGGCATTTTCGTAGCACTGGCCCGCAACCCGCGGCAGGGCATAGACCTGGTAGAGTGCGCCCAATTCACCATAGGCGGCCGCGAGGTCGCGTGCTGTTGCCGGCTCCAGCAACGCGGCATTGACCAGTGCACGGGCTTCCTCTAGACGTAAGCGGGTAGCATCATCCAGGTTGTCGAACTTCGGCAGTAGCACGGCCTTAAGGCCGTGTGTGCTCCAGTCTGCAGGAGGCTCTGCAACGGCATCGACAGCATGGGCAACCTGCGACCAGGCCAGCAGGCACAAGCAGAAAAAAGGTGTCAGGAACCTTTTTCCATCCTTGCTATGGGCGTTATGTTTTGCAGTTGTTTTATAAATGGTTCCTGACACCTTAGTGCCCAGCAGCCCGGCTCACGCTGACGACGCGGTCGACCGTTTCGACCGGGACATCCTGCACCTGGCCATCCGGCCAGGTGACGGTTAGTTTGTCCACCAGTACGGTATCGCCCAGCCCGAAGGTCACCGGCAACTCGACCTGGGAGAGGTAACTGCGCGTGGGCATGACATGGCGGCGCTGGGTGATGCCGGCGGCGGTCAGTTCCACCCGGGCGCCGATCACACCCGCGCCGGGGCCCTCCTCGAAGGCCACCCGCAACCAGTGGTTTCCCAGTTGCTGGTCGTTGCGGAACAGTCTGGCGCGCCGACCGCTCTGGGTGACCACGATGTCCAGGTCGCCATCGGCGTCGATATCGGCATAAGCGGCAGCGCGGCCGACCAGGGGTGTGGCCAGGTCCCCGATCTCCTTGATATGAACAAAGCGGTTGCGGCAGTTGTCCCCGCAGTTCCAGAACAACTGGGCGGGCTGGGCATAGGTCTGGCTGGGTTGCACGACGTTGATCTCGCTCTCCAGGTGGCCGTTCGCCTGGAACAGGTCGAGCCGGCCGTCGAGATCATAATCGAAGAAGAACAGCCCGAAGGTCAGGGCCAGGCGCGAGGCGGGTCCGAAGCCCTCGAGGATGGCCTCATCGGCGAACGGTGCCCGCCCTTCAGCGGTGACGAACAGGGAACTCATTTCGTTCGCGAAGTTGCCGATGCCGATGCCCAGGTCGTCGGTGTTGCGGAAATAGGCCGCATCGATACCCATGGCCCCGGTGGCCTTGCCGTTGCGGTCGAAGGCGACCCCTTCCAGTGCGCCGATTTCCTCGAAGTGGCCGTTGCCCAGGTTGTGGTAGAGGAAATTTCTGACCGTGTCGTTGGCCACGAACAGATCGATCCAGCCGTCATTGTCATAGTCCACCGGTGCGACCGCCAGGGCCTTGCCTTGCGGCAGGCCGCTGACCGGATCGTTCACGATGATGCCGGCGGCATGCGAGACATCGGTGAACAGGCCGTTACCCTCGTTGCGGTAGAGGCGATTGTTGGTCCCGGTGAAGTGGTTGGGGGCACCGATGGCCCGGCCCAGCCCGGTGAGCTGAAAATCGATCTCCAGGTCGAGCTTGCGTGACCACAACACGTAGTTGCCGACAAACAGGTCCAGGTCATGGTCGTTGTCGTAGTCGATGAACGTCGCAGCGGTACTCCAGTCACTCTCCAGCCCCGAGACCTGTGCTGCGGCTGTGACATCCACGAACTGCCCGGCATTGTTCCTGAGGAGGATGTTCTCACCCAGCGCCGTGATATACACGTCCGTCCAGCCGTCAGCGTCATAGTCACCGACCGCTACCCCCATGCCGTAGCTGGTGATGGCGAGCCCGGTTGCTTCAGTCACGTTGCTGAAATGGCCGTGGCCGTCATTCTGGTAGAGCGCCAGGGTCGGTGCCGGTTGCTGTGGATGCTCCGACCACCAGGTCGAGTTGACCAGCAGCAGGTCCTGGTCGGCGTCATTGTCATAGTCGAGGAAGGCCACCCCGCTGCCGATGGCCTCGGGCATGAGCTTTTCACCCTGGCTGCCGTTGACATGCACGAAGTCGATTCCCGCTGCCTCGGTGACGTCGGTAAAGGCGACAACGGGCGGACTGTGCAGCGGTGTAGCGGTCCCGATGATCGGGCCGGAGACCACGGCCTCCTCGATCCGTTCCGGTTCCACGGTCTCGCGTGACAGGTACCAGAGACCCGCACCGCCAAGGGCCAGCACCAGGATAAAGCCCAGGGAGCGGTAAAATGCCGTGCGGATGATGGCCTCGCTGCGGTATGTCTGTTTTGCTGAAGTGTCTGCTTTCATGGTGGATACGATACGGGAGTCTCGGAGCTACTGCTTGAGTATATAAATGGCAATGGCGGCGGCGGCCTTGTCCGCGGCCGGGTTGCGGCTGCGATGCAGGGAGGCGGCTTGTTCCACTGCATTGTCATCCGGACGGTATTTCTCATGCAGCGCGCGGTGCCGCTCTGCCTGTTCTTCATACCCGAGCGCGGTATAGACCAGTGCCAGGTTGTGGTGCGCGCTCAGGTTCTCGGGTTCGATTTCCAGTGTCCGGTTGAACCAGTCGCGTGCCAGGCCAAGCACTTCGTGGCGTCGTGTCTCATTCGCCGCGCCGCGTAATTGCCGGGAATGTTCGAACAGGATGCGTCCCAGTTCGTTCAATACCCGAACATCATAGGAAAAATCGAAGCCACGCTTGCGGGCATCCATGAAACGGGTCTCGATAATGTTCTCCAGTGTCTGCATGGCCTCGCGCAGATAGCCGTTTTCTCGGTCGATCAGTGCGCTGTACCAGGCAATGGTCCAGGGCGGCGCCGGCGACTTGCTGATGCTGGCGCGCATCAGGGCGCGTGCGGCCTCCTCCAGCCGGCCCTCCTTGAAATAGACCCGCGCCAGGTTGAGCGGGCCCTTGCCGTCACCCAGCGCTTCCACCTGTTCGAAGGCGTTTTCCGCCTGGCGCAGTTCACCTTTGCCGCTGCTCGAGACCGCGCTGCCCTCGCGCAGCAGCCCGATACCGTAATCGTTCCAGCGCTCGATAACGGGGACCGCCGATGTCTGCTCGGGCAGTTCTCCCGTCTGCGGCTGCACCGGCAGCGTGATCCTGTCGGTCGCCATGGTGGTGACGGGCAGGTCGTTGTAGGTAAAGGCATCGCCCTGCAAGTGACGCAGATAGGGGGTGTCGAACTTGCGGTAGTTCAGGCTGGCCTCTATCTCGATGGGACCGTCCACGTCGGCGGGTACCTCCAGCAGGTAATGCACCACCGATGCCGCACCTGGCGGGATCTGGTGGTTGTAGAGGGTCACGAAGATATCCTGTGCGTTGCGCCGGTCGATGCGGTTGCCCTCCCGGTCCAGGACATAGGAATTCACGAAATAGGACCAGGGGTCGACGGCGCCGTCCGCGTCGAGGCTGCCGCTTTGCCCGATCACCCTGCCGTTGGCCGTGGCACTGACGTCAATCCAGAGTTCGTTGGAATCGGCCGTGCCCTGGGTCAGGTGATGACCGACGCCGGTGGTGCGCACGACCAGTTCCAGCAGGTAACGCTGCCCCGGCCGGAGTACCGGCAGTTCGGGACGCAGCGGGGCATGCAGCTTGCCGTCGATCCGACCGCCTTCCTTGATGCCGAAGATGTCGATGCGCGTCACGTCACGCAGGCGGTTCTGGTGGGCCTCCATGACCGAATCCGGCAGGTCCAGCAGGTGCGCGATGCCGGTATTGGCGGCCGGGAACTGGTGATTGTGCGTGCTGCGTTCGCCGCTGTTGTCGAAATCCCGGGCCGCCGGGTCGTCGGAAGGCGTCAGCTGCATGTGGCAGTCACTGCAGCGGGAGGCCGCCTGTGGCGGATAGTAAAAGCTGTCGACCCGGTGTCCGGACACGCCGCTGAACAGGAAGCTGTCGTAGTGGTTCTGCCCGCGCAGCCAGCGGTAGTGGTTGACCTCCTCGGGTATGTGGGCCTTATGGCAGGTCGAGCAGAAGGCCGCCGTGCGGTGGAAGGGCTTCAGCAGGGTCTTGCTGTGAAAGGCCGGCTTGGCCTTGATCAGCTGGTGGTTGATGCTCTTGAGCAGTCCTGACTCGCTGAAGGCGAACGGGTAGCGCGGCGGATCCACGAGGGTGTAGTTGCCGTTGCCGTAGGTGCTGTCCAGCCGGGTAATGGCATGACAGCTCAGGCAGGTGATCCCGGCCTGCCCGGTCGGGTCGTTGTCGGTGTCGAAGTTCGGGTCGTCAAAGCGGCCGTCGAATAACGGCACCGGGTCATGGCAGGCGGCACAGAAACGCGAGGCCTGCATCGTGCCATCGCGTTGCATGACGACCTTGCGGGTCTCCTCGACGCTGAACTTGTAGACCGGATTATTGAAGGAGCTGAAACGGTGGACGCTGTGCGCGTGCTGTTCCGCGATTTCGCCGTGACATACCGCGCATTCGTCGTCCGTCATCAGGTGGCTGGCCGGCAGGGTGTCGCTACCGGCGAGCACCGCCAGTGAGGGCAGGAATTCCACGGTCTGGTCCTGCGCCCCGCTGGTCCGGGTGCCGATGTGCAGTACCAGCATCAGCCCCGCAAAGGCCGCGGCGGCAAGCGACCAGCGCAGGCCCCGTTGCCAGCGGATCGGCCGGCCCGCGAGGCGGTGCAGCACAAACAGCCAGGCAACGGCCAGGGGGCTGACGATATGTACCCAGTAGGCAATGCGGCGCACCAGCGGGTTATTGATCTCGAAGAAATCGAAGCGGGTCAGCATCAGCCCGGTGAACAGCAGTACCAGGGCGATGCTGAACAGCGCTATCCCGGCGCGTACCGCGTAGCGGTTGGGGCGCCGCCAGGCGCGGCGCATGTGCGTGAGCCCGAACAGGATCACCGGTACGGTGAGCAGCAGACCCATCGCCAGGTGCAGCAGGAACATCAGCAGGTAGAAATAGTCCTGGTGGATCTCGTTGCTCGAGTGTTCCAGGTAGGTGATGGCGACCAGGTAGACCGAGTTGACAACCAACAGTGCAAACAGCAGGAAAACAAGCCCAAGCAGGCGCCTGAGGCGCTCGCTCACCACCGGTTTGTCGGTTGTCCTGTTCAACTCTGCCGTAGCCATCGTGTCCCGCCTTTAAATAATTCCAGCACCGCCCTGTTGCAGGCTTGTTGTTACATCAGCCCTGAAATCAGTGCCTTTGCTCGGATGCCCAATGTGCAGATGCGAGCGTACAGCCTTTCGGGACTGTGCCCGGTCCCGAACAGTCAGAGTATCGCTGGATTTATGTGGTTAGCGTTTTGATATTGATCAACTTCTTTAGACTTTTTCTAACCCGGCGCTCATACGCAGCCTCCCCGGCTGGCGTATTCCCGAAAATACTGTATATAATTACAGTAGTCGGGCGGCCCTGCCCGGTCTGTTGCCCGCAACCCTTTACCATGGAAATTGTGCATGCCGTCTGCCAGCCGTTGCTTCAGTCCCGACTATCCGGAGTGTCCCGGTCGCTGCCCCGTGGTCTGGCCCCGGGCCATCATCCTGGTGGATATGAACGCCTTTTTCGCGTCCATCGAACAGCGCGATTGCCCCGAATGGCGCGGACGCCCGGTGGCGATCACCAACGGCCGCCAGGGCACCTGCATCATCACCTGCTCCTACGAGGCGAGGGCCTATGGTATCAAGACCGGCATGCGTCTGAAAAAGGCGCGTGCCTTGTGTCCGGAACTGATCCAGTGCCCGGCACGGCCGGAGCGTTATGCCGCTACCTCGGTCGCCATCATGGAGGCGCTGCAGGACGTGACACCGGACATCGAGGTGTTTTCCGTGGATGAGGCCTTCCTGGACGTTACCCAGTGCCAGCGCCTGCTGGGTACACCCCTGCGCATGGCCCGGCTGGTGAAGCGTAAGGTGTTCGAGGCCTCCGGTGTGCTGTGCTCGGTGGGGGTCAGCGGCGACAAGACCACGGCCAAGTTCGCCGCCAAGCTGCACAAGCCGGATGGCCTGACGGTGATCCCGCCCTGGGAGGCGGCGGAACGCCTGCGCGACGAGCCGGTGACGGCGCTGTGTGGCATCGCCGAGGGCATCGGTGGCTTCCTGGCGCAGCATGGCGTGCACACCTGCGGCGAGGTCAGGCACCTGCCCATCAGCGTGCTGGCACGGCGTTTCGGCAACCCCGGGCGGCGCATCTGGTACATGTGCCAGGGACAGGACCCCGAGAAACTGCAGTGCAAGGTCCCGGCGCCGAAGTCCATCGGCCATGGCAAGGTGGTACCGCCCGCTACCCGCGATCGCGACGTGCTGCTCACCTACCTGCTGCACATGAGCGAGAAGGTCGGCGCACGGTTGCGGCGCCACCGGCTGCAGGCGACGACCTTCTTTATCGGCCTGCGTACGGATGCGGGCTGGGTTGGTGGCAAGCTGCGCTGTGCCCTGCCCGCCGCCGACGGTCGCGAGATCATGGCGCTGTGCCGCCGCGTCATGGACGAGGCCTGGGTCGGCCAGGGGGTGCACCAGGTGCAGGTGACGGCGCTGGAGCCGGTGTCCAGCGGCAACCAGCTGGAACTGTTCGATGCCCTGGACGAGGAACAGGGCGAGGTCAATGCCGTGATGGATGAAATCAACCGGCGCTACGGCGAATTCGCCCTGGCCCCGGCGCGCCTGCTCGGGCGTTCCAGCATGCCCAACGTGATTGCCCCGGCCTGGAAGCCCTACGGCCATCGCCAGACGATCTGAGGTGGCAGTCGTGTCCTGTGAAGTGATTGATCACCCTCACCCCTGCTCTCTACCCTCAAGGGGCACCGAGGTCCCTGCAAGTGAGAGGGACAAAAAACAGTGAGGTGTCGGGATGCCACATACACAGTCCCCTCTCCCCTTCGGGGAGAGGATTACGACTGCAGGGAGAAGGTGAGACCGGGAACCGGTCGAGAGGCTGGCCTGGGCCATGCAGGAGGTAGAGCAATGCAGGAGCAATTGCCGAGGGTGAGGGGAATGGGTAGGGCCGGTGCACGACGCTGATGTGCGCTGGTGTCTACTATTTCGCGCAGGGCGAGGATGTCCGGGTGTATTTCCCCAACCCGAAGGCCATGTTGCCGATCCGGACCCGCAACGGCGGCACGGAACGGCTGGCATGGGGCCGGCGTCATGACCAGGCCGGTGAACTGCCGCTGGGCGGCTGGGCACGGCTGGATGCGATCTACAGCGGCCGCTGGGACCGCTGGTTCCCCGTGCCGGTCAAGCTGCCGGTGAAAAGCTTCATGGAGAAGGACTTCGAGGGCCACAGTCACTGGTATGATCTGACCAAAGGCCAGTGGATCCAGGGGCTGGTGGCACGCAGCCGGCACGAACGACGGGTCTACGTGGTCACGGTTGAGCCGGAGCTGGCGGATGCCGTGCACGCGCGCTGGCCGCGGATCATGAGCGGATAGACGTCACTACCCTTATGTGCGGACGTTTTACATTGCATACCCCGCCGGAAGAACTGCGCGAGCATTTCGGAGTGGACGCGGTACCGGACATCGGTGCAAGTTATAACGTCGCTCCGTCACAGTCGGTTCCCGCCGTGCGGATTGCCGACCGGCACCGGGAAATGGTGCGGCTGCACTGGGGGCTGATCCCCTCCTGGGCAAAAGAGACCAAGGTCGGTTATCGCATGATCAATGCCCGCGCAGAGACCGTGGCCGACAAGCCGGCCTACCGGGCCGCGTTCCGTCGCCGGCGTTGCCTGATCCCCGCCGATGGTTTCTATGAATGGCAGCAGACCGCTACGGGCAAGCAGCCCTGGTACTTCCGGATGCAACACGGTGGCGTGTTCGCCTTTGCCGGCCTGTGGGAACACTGGGAAGGCAAGGATGAGGTGGTCGAGTCCTGCAGCATCATTGTCACCGTGGCCAACGACAGCGTGCGCCCGGTGCATGACCGTATGCCGGTCATCATTGAACCCGCTGATTACGAGCACTGGCTGGACCCGGAGGTCCGGCAAGCAGCTACATTCAAGCCCCTGTTGCGCCCCTACCCTGCCGATAAAATGATTGCCTGCCCGGTCAGCACGCGGGTCAACAGCCCGGCCAACAACGATGCAGACTGCATAGCGGCTGTGGACGCATGAGGAAAAAGACGGCATTCTCATTGCTGTCCCACTAAATTCAGCTCATGTCTAAGGAAAGCCTGATCAGGCCGTCATTCCGGGTGGAGCGTAGCGGAAACCCGGAATCCAGTCGTTGGTAATCAGGTGGTGTCTGGATTCCGGCTTTCGCCGGAATGACGAAAGATGAGTTAATCAGGTCTCAGCAAATCAGAATTCTGGCCTGGATGCCCCGTATTTTTTTAGGGCGACCGCCTTATTTGTATTGGTGCCCGGGGCCGGAATCGAACCGGCATGGTGTTGCCACCGAGGGATTTTCTTACCCGCTACAACTTTCGTTGCTGCACATACAGCGTGCATTTGTGGTCTGGACTTTCTCTTTGCCATATCACGAGCGACATGTGACACAGGCAGGAGCCGTCAAGTCTCTACACTTTCCCGGAAATGATCCCGGGCTTAGCTCGGGATTGCCACCACCCTTAGGTGCTGAGGGTTCCCCGAATTTGACTCCATTCACGCCAGGTGTTTCCAGCCTGGGTGCTCAATGTGTTCAAGTCCCTTGCGTCTACCAATTTCGCCACCCGGGCATGGGTGAACCGGACTCATTGTAATTGTTATGACCTTGCCGGGGAACCGCGGAAGTGATTGCAGGCCGGGCACGGAACTGCCGCGGCGGATACTAGGCTGTCGCGGCGCGGATCAGCCCTTGGCATAGACACTGGTGGGCTGTGCCGGCTCCTGGTTGGCGCGCTCGATCAGTTCATTGCATTCCATCGGCATACCGGTGAACTGTCCCTGCATCAGGTCGCAACCCAGCCTTCCCAGCTGGTCCCAGGTGGCCCGGTCCTGCACGCCTTCTGCCACCACCGACATGCTGAGATTGTGTCCCAGGTCGATGGTCGCGCGCACGATCACCGCGTCGTTCTCATCCTGCAGCATGTCCATGACAAAGGACTTGTCGATCTTGATCTCGCTGACCGGCAGTTGCTTGAGATAGGCAAGCGATGAATAGCCGGTACCGAAATCATCGACCGACATCTTCATGCCCATAGCATTCAGCCGATTCATTACATCCAGTGCCCGTTGCGGGTCCGCCATGATCGCCGACTCGGTGAGTTCCAGCACCACCAGCGACGGATCCACGGCATGGATATTCAGGAATTTCTCGAAGGTGCCCGGGAGCTGCGGGTCGATGAGTTCACGTGCTGAGATATTCAGGGACACACCGACGTTCAGTCCCTGCGCATTCCAGTAGGCACAATCCTCCAGGCCGTGCTCGATCACCCACAAGGTCAACGGACGGATCAGGCCGGTGCGTTCCGCCAGCGGGATAAACTCGTCCGGAAACATCAGGCCGTGCTCGGGATGCTGCCAGCGCACCAGCGCCTCGGCGCCGGCTATCCGCCCCGTCCGGAGACTCACCTTGGGCTGGTAATGCAGTACCAGGCCTCCTGTCTCGATAGACTGGCGCAATTCGCCCGCCAGGCTCAGGCGGCGTTTACTGTTGGCATCAAGTGACGGGCAATATTGCCCGTAACCGGTGCGGGCATTCTTGGTGGCATACATGGCGACATCGGCGCGCTGCATCAGTGTGTCCACATCGTCGCCGTGCTCTGGATAGACGGCGATACCGATGCTGGCGGTCACATCCAGGTTGATGCCGTGAATCTGGAACTGGGGTTCCAGGGCCTTGAGCAATTTCTTTGCCACCTCTTCTGCGTCTTCGGGTGCGCTGATGGTCGGTAGCAGCACGGCAAATTCATCACCTCCAAGGCGGCCCACGGTGTCGATGTCGCGCACGCTGTCCTTGATTCGGGTTGCGACCTGCTTGAGCAGGCGGTCCCCATTGTAGTGCCCAAGCGTGTCGTTAATTTCCTTGAAGTGGTCCAGGTCCATGACCAGTACGGCAAAGGGTCTGTCATCACGTCTCGCCGAGCTGTGGGCCTGCAACATCCGGTCGAATACCAGTATCCGGTTCGGAAGTCCCGTGAGTGTATCGTGCGTTGCCTGGTAGCTGGCCTTGTACTCGATGGCATCGGCATGCGCGCGCAGTTCGCTAGTCTGGTCCATGATCACCACCGTGGCCTCCTTGGCCATGAGCGAGCTGGAGTACTGGCCCCACATGGCGAACAGGAAAGGCATCAGGTCCAGTACCCAGAGGGCGAAGTTGGTCTTTTGCGCATAGACCATACTGTCAAGGTTGATGCGGCCTGATTCAAAAAAGCCGGCCAGGCTGGTGGCCACCAGAATGCACGTTAGTGCGATCAACAGGCCGAAGATGGCGTGCTTGCTGACCTTGGTCATGAGAAGGTGCTTGCTGGCGGATACTATTTCGTTGTCGGAGATCATGACAGTGATTCACCTTTAGGTGGAAGTTCCCGTAGTTATTGTTTGCCCGTCTACCGGTTAGCGACCGCTTGTCAGGAGTATTTAGCGCGCAACCAGGATTATTCGGGCTCAGGGAGGTCAGCAACCCGATGGCCGGGCGCAGTGGCTGCCGTGCCGGATGTGTTCCGATCGCAGTGAGTGTTCAGGAAGAAACAGAAAATATCAACGTAACTAGTTGATAGTTATCTATTATATGTATCCGCTGGGTAAAGATGGAGGCTGAGGTCGGAATCGAACCGGCGTCCACGGCTTTGCAGGCCGCTGCATAACCACTCTGCCACTCAGCCATCAAGGGGGTGTCAGTGCGCCGATGTTAAAAACCCGGCTGGCTACCGGTGTCTCGTCGCTGTGAATTTGGAGCGGGAAACGAGATTCGAACTCGCGACCCCAACCTTGGCAAGGTTGTGCTCTACCAACTGAGCTATTCCCGCTATGGGTGATCGACTATTCTATCGTCGGGCGTTTTCCTGTCAAGCATCGCCTGGTCATTCTTCCGCGGGCTTGCCGCTGAGAAGCGGCCAGGCGGCCTTCAGGTAGACAAACATCGACCAGAATGTGAGCGTGGCGGCAACATACATCAGGACCATACCTACATCGTGGGTAGGCAAGGGACCGAGCGAGGTGTCGTACAGCAACAGCAGGATGGCAATCATCTGTGCTGTGGTCTTGACCTTGCCGATGATGGACACGGCCACCTTGGTGCGTTCGCCGATTTCGGACATCCATTCACGCAGGGCCGAAATGGCAATCTCGCGCCCGATGATGATGGCCGCAGGAATGGTGAAGACAATGGTCGGATTGGCCTCTACCAGCAGTACCAGTGCAACCGCGACCATGAGTTTGTCGGCCACGGGGTCAAGGAATGCACCGAATACGGAGAGCTGTTTCAGGCGCCGGGCAAGATAGCCGTCAAGCCAGTCGGTCAGGGCGGCAAGACCGAAGATGGCGGTGCTGACAGTGTTCGACCATTCATATGGCAAATAAAACACCAGCACGAAGACCGGTATCAATATGATCCGCAGCAATGTCAGCGCATTAGGGATGTTCCAGTGCATTATTATTAGTCAGGCCGAGTCGCCATGGAAGACATCGTAAATCTGTTGAGCAAGTGCGCGGCTTATGCCCTTCACCATCAACAGATCCTCGACGCCGGCGCGGGCGACTTCCCTTAATCCTCCGAATTGTTTGAGCAGCTGTTGGCGACGTCGCGGGCCAATGCCGGGTATCTGCTCCAGGGCAGAGGTGTTGCGCGATTTTGCGCGCCGCTTCCTGTGGCCGGTAATGGCAAAGCGGTGTGCCTCATCCCGGATCTGCTGAATCAGATGCAATCCCGGCGAGTTCGACGGCAGGACAACCGGCTGTCGCCGGCCGGGACTGTACAGTGTTTCCAGACCGGGTTTCCTGTCGGGGCCCTTGGCGATGCCGATTATCTGGACGCCGGCAACCTGCAGTTCCTCGATGACCCTTGCGGCAGCCGCGACCTGTCCCTTGCCACCGTCGATGAACAACAGATCGGGTAGTTTACCCTCTCCTTTAATCAGGCGCGTGTAGCGCCGGGTCAGGGCCTGTTCCATGGCGGCATAATCATCACCGGGTTCAATCCCCTCGATGTTGAACCGGCGATAATCTGATTTTAATGCCCCCTCCTTGCCGAATACAACGCAGGAGGCGACGGTCGACTCACCACGCGTGTGGCTGATATCGAAACACTCCATGCGAACAGGCAGTTCCTCGAGTCCAAGCGCCTGTTGCAGTGCCTGCAGGCGTCCGGTGTAACCCTTGCGTGTGTTGAGGTGGGTGGTCAGTGCCTGGTCGGCATTGTTGATGGCGAGTCCAAGCCAGCGGGCCCGTTCAGCGCGAACGCCGGTCGTCAGTTTTACCTTGTGGCCCGCCTGCTCAGAGAGCACCGTCTGGATCAGATCTGTATCATCCGGTGCGTGGCTGAGCAGCAGTTCGGACGGAACGTTTTTGCCGAGGTAGTACTGGGTGATGAATGCAGCCAGGATGTCGGCCTCGCTGGCCTCGACGGGAATCTTCGGGAAGAAGACCGTGTTGCCCAGATTCCGACCGCCACGGATAAAGAATACCTGGACGCAGGCGCTGCCCCG
Organism: Gammaproteobacteria bacterium; assembly: GCA_029864225.1. GTDB lineage: Bacteria > Pseudomonadota > Gammaproteobacteria > UBA9214 > UBA9214 > CAMYJZ01. Next base: position 16,353 of record JAOTTU010000008.1, read on the forward strand.
GTCGGCGGCGCAGGCAACGATATCGAGATCACCCTTTTCGTTGCTGACATATTGCCTCTCCTGGACGCGCCGCAGGCTGGCAATCTGGTCGCGGTGCTCCGCGGCCTGTTCGTAGTCCAGTCCAGCGGCGGCGGCTTCCATGCGCGTGACCAGCGTATCGATAATGGAACTGCTCTTGCCCTCGAGGAACATTATTGTGTTGTCGACATCTGCCGCATAAACCTCGGGCGATACATAGCCAACGCAGGGTGCCGTGCAGCGTTTGATCTGGTATTGCAGGCAGGGCCGGTTGCGGTTCTTGAAGAAACTCTCCTCACATTGACGGACCTTGAACAGTTTCTGCAGCAGGTGCAGGCTGTCGCGCACGGCGCCCGAACTGGGATACGGACCGAAATAGCGTCCCTTGCGGCGTCTGGCGCCCCGGTGAAATCCCAGCCGTGGGAATTCCTGCCCGGATGACAGGTAGATATAGGGATAGCTCTTGTCGTCACGCAGCAGGATATTGTAGCGCGGCATGAATTTCTTTATCAGGTTGTTCTCGAGCAGCAGGGCTTCGCTCTCGGTATGGGTGACCGTAATCTCGATGTCCGCGATTTGCTCGACCAGTGCGCGGGTCTTCGGACTCAGCCCCGTGCGCCTGAAATAGCTGGTCACGCGTTTCCTGAGATTGCGCGCCTTGCCGACGTAGAGCACTTTGCCGCTGCTATCCAGCATGCGGTAAACACCGGGGTGCGATGTCAGCGTGTTCAGCAGATCACGGGCATCAAATGAAGTGCTGTATTCCTGCATATTGTGCCGGGACGGGTTGTAGCCTGTCAGGTCCGATGCCCGAGGTGTGCACAGGCAATACGGAATATATTTCTGAACATCTCCGGCGTCAGGCGCCGTGTCTGGGTGTTGTAGCGACTGCAATGATAGGAATCAACCAGAACCTTTGCGGCGCTTATCTGGTGGGTGTTTGCATGTCCGAAGGGATGTGCAGCAAGCCGTAATCCATATGCGCGCAGAACGGCGTCATGGGCGATTTTGCCGAGGGCCATAATCACCGACTGTTCCGGGAGCAGATCCAGTTCCCGGCGCAGATAGCCATTGCATTGCTTGATCTCGGTGAGCTGCGGTTTGTTCTGCGGTGGCAGGCATTTGACCGCATTGGTAATGCGGCAGTTCGTCAACTTGAGTCCGTCACTGCTCGAGGCCGATACCGGCTTGTTGCTGAGGCCGAATTCATGCAACGTCTCATAGAGAAGAATACCGGCATAGTCACCTGTAAACGGGCGCCCCGAGGCATTGGCACCGTGCATTCCGGGTGCGAGCCCGACGATCAGCAAGTGCGCCCTGGGGTCACCAAAAGGTGCGACCGGACGTGAATGGTATTCCGGGTATCTTTCTCCGGTCTGATCGAGAAATCGGGCTAGCCTGGGGCAGGATCTGCAATCGGGGTTGAATACTGCGCTACGGGTTGTCGGCATTCAGGGCTTCGGTGAATTCGCTATGCAGGTTGACGCGCACCACTGCGGGCAAGATGGTGTTTGCAATGTATAGGGTATTACCACGGAATGCCAGCCCGTCCGCCGCAATCAGCTGGTGGTGGACCCATAGACTAGAAATAAAATTAATATAAAATGATAATCTAATGATATTTAAGGGATATCGCTGGTGTCACACATAATTCATTCTCCCTTCAAGGAGAGAAGTCACAGGCCGGATTAGCGACAGCGTGATCCGACGCTACCGTTGTCGGGTTACGGCGCTTCACGCTTGACCCGACCTGCAACCCAACCCCCATCGAGGTCATGAGACCGCTCCTGGAGTAGTTGGAGCGACCTGTGGAGCGCCGCCCTGCGGCGCGATTATCGGGCTTCCTTCTTACGCGGCGGGTATGGCACGTGTTCAAGATGTAAGACAGCGGGCGGGCTAATGCAGAACCGTCTCCTCGACGAGGCCATAGCGTATGGCTAGGCGAGTGAGTTCCACATCGTTGTCGACACCGAGTTTTTCGAACAAACGGTAGCGGTAGGTGCTGGTGGTCTTGGGGCTGAGGCAGAGTTGCTCGGATATCTCCTTGTTGTTGGTGCCCTGCGCCACCATCAGCATCACCTGCAGTTCCCGCTGGGTAAGTGTCTCCAGGGGCGGCCTGTTGCCATCGCGGATAAAAGTCAGCGCGAGTTTCTGGGCGATGTCCTGGGTGATGTACTGGTTCCCCCTGTGAACTGATTTGATGGCACTGATGATCTCGCTGACCTCGCAACCCTTGGTGATGTAGCCGGCGGCACCTGCCTCGAGCAGTTGCGACGGGTACGGACTCTCGCCGTGGACCGTGACCGCGATGACCCGGGTTCCCGGCGATGAGCGGGTGATCCTACGGGTTGCCTCCAGCCCGCCGATGCCCGGCATGCTGACATCCATGAGAACGATATCAGGTTGCTTGCTGCGTACCTGCTTGATCGCCTGCTCGCCATTTTCCGCCTCGGCCACCACATCGATACCCTGGATATCATCCAGTATTCGCTTGATACCCGTTCGTACCAGTCCATGGTCATCAACCAGCATTACATTGATCATTGTCGCTCTCCTTAGAGTCTGATTTGGTGTAAGTAACCCTGACTGTTCTTGTTGTTGAACGAAAGGCTATCATCGGGGAAACCCGCGAACAATGGGAAAAATCCTACAAGGCTGTAGGAAATGGATGACAGACGAGGGTTTCTCTACAATGAACGAAAGAAGCACGGAACAGCCCGGATTTCTGCCGGTTGCCGCCTTATCCAGCTGAATGATTGCACCATGAACCGTTTCCAGATCATTATCAGCCTGACATGCCTCGTGCCCCTGCTGGGCGGTTGCGAACGGGGCGCGGAGCAGAACCCGGTAATACAACCCGACGCGGCGGCTATCACGGCCAACAACCGGGGTGTCGGTCTCATGGGACGCTTCGATTACGAGGCGGCACGTGCGGTCTTCGCCGCCTTGAGCCGTGACTACCCCCGGGAGCCGGAATTTAGCACCAACCTCGCCATCGCCCTGATGAACCGGCAACAGGATGGCGATGAGGACCAGGCACTGGCCCTGTTCCAGACGCTGCTGAATGCCGGGCCGGACAATGCCCGCGCACGTTATTGCGCCGGCCTGCTGGAGTTCCGCCGCGGGCAACTGGAGGATGCTGCAGGGCATTTCAGAGCAGTCCTGCGGCTGGATCCGGGTGATGCCTATGCGGCCTATTTTCTCGGCCAGACCCTGCAGCAGGCCCGCGATGAGAGCGCACTGCAGTGGTACCGGCAAGCCATCGACACGGACCCATACCTGCGCAGTGCCTACTATGCCCTCTCCCAACTGTACCGCCAGCGCGGCCAGGCGGACATGGCCCGGCAACACATCGGGATGTATCAGAAGCTGGCCAACAACCCGCGCGCCCGGCTGATCGAGTTCAAGTACCTGCGCATGGGCCCCAAGTGCGAGGCTGTAGCCATCAGCCACACGCTCGACAGGGCGGAGCCTCCGGACGGTCTCCTGTTTACCGCTGCCCGTCCTGGCGTGCTGACACTGGTGCCCGATGACAGCCGTTTGACCGATCCAGCCAACCTCACCGTGGTGGATATCAATGCAGACGGCCACCCGGACCTGTTTGTCGCCGGTGCGGGGGTGACAGCCGATGATCCCAACGCCGTCCTGCTGGGCCAGGCCGACGGGAGCTTCCTGCCCGAACCTGCACATCCCCTCGTCGAGGTGCCCGGGGTGAACACCGCGCTGTGGGGGGATTACGACAATGACGGGCTGGTCGATGTCTACCTGTGCCGGTCCGGCAGCAACCAGCTGTGGCGACAGGACGGGCCGGGTAACTGGGAAGACGTCAGCGCCGCCACCGGGACGGCTAATGGTGAGTTCGACAGCGTCGACGGCGCCTTTTTCGACGCCGATCACGATGGCGATCTGGATATCCTCGTGGTCAATCGCGCGGCGCCGAATGAACTGCTCAACAACAACCTGGACGGGAGTTTCCGCCCGCTTGCGAGGAAACGCGGGCTGGATGGCGGACAGAGCGACACCCGCTCGGTGCTGCTGCTGGACCTGGACCGCGACCGTGATACCGACCTGGTGATGTTCAACGAAACACCGCCGCATGCGGTGTACTTAAATGACCTGATGTGGAACTACAGTGCCGCCATCGGTTTCGACGCACTGGTGATGACACCGGTCAGCGCGGCCGTTGCCGGCGACCAGGACGGCGACGGCCAGCCCGAGATCTATACTGTCGGCCCTGACGGCGACCTGCTGCGCTGGCAGGAGGCCACAGACGGTCGCTGGGAAGGACACCGGCTCGGCAGCATCACGGCCGGTCCGCAGCTTCGGCTCGAACTGCGCGACTTCGACGGGGATGGTCGGGCCGAACTGCTGGTGGCCACGGCAAAGGGCTGGGCGGTCCATGCACTGCCGGAGTCCGGGCTGAAGCGCTTGTTCGGCAGCGAGCCGGATCGACCGTTGCGGGCGCTGGCCTCCATCGTGATCCAGGTCGGGCGCGGTCCCTCGCTGGCCGTGCTCGATGCGGACTCGGCCCTGAAGCTGTGGCCACCCGGGAAAGGCCGCCAGCCCTTCATCGGTCTGGCGCTGTCCGGGCTGGACGACAACGCCGGTTCCATGCGCTCCAATGCCTCGGGCATCGGCAGCCAGCTGGCCCTGCGTGCCGGCAGTCGCTGGGTCCTGACCGACACCTTTCGGCATCACTCCGGCCCCGGCCAGGATCTGCAGCCGGTGGTGGTTGGCCTGGGGGGTGCGAGGCAGCTGGACTTTGTCGCCGTGACCTGGTCGGACGGCGTTTACCAGACCGAGCTCGGCCTGGAAACCGGCAGACTGCATACGCTTGTCGAGACCCAGCGACAGTTATCCAGCTGCCCGGTGCTGTTTGCCTGGGATGGCGAGCGCCACGCCTTTGTCAGTGACCTGCTCGGCGTGGGTGGCGTGGGCTACTTTGTAGAGCCCGGGGTCACGGCCCCGCCCCGCCCGTGGGAGAATTTCCTCCTGCCTGAATCCGCACTGGAACCGCTGCAGGGCAGCTATGTCCTCAAGCTGGGCGAGCCCATGGAGGAAGCCGCCTACATCGATGCCCTGCGGCTTGCGAGCTATGACCTGCCACCGGGCTGGGACATGGTGCTCGATGAACGCATGAACATCCTCGGTCCCGAGCCGAGCGGCGCCCCGCTGTTCTACCGCGAGCAGCACCTGCCGCAGCGTGCCACCACGGCGGACGGCAGGGAGGTGACGGCGCTGGTGCGCACGGCCGATCTCGAGGCCGCACCCGTGGGTGAGCTCGACCGCCGTTTTATCGGCCGGCTGCGGGCACCGCAGCAACTGACCGTGGCGTTCGCTGACACAATCGACAGGCCGGGCGCCCGCCCCGTGCTGGTCATCGATGGCTGGGTCGAGTATCCCTATTCACAGACGATGTTCGCGGCCTGGCAGGCGCAGGCCGACTACCGGGCACCGACCCTGGAGGCACGCGCCGCCGACGGCCGCTGGCACACGCTGCTGGAACAGTTCGGCTACCCGGCCGGCATGCCGCGGCGCATGGCGCTGCCGTTGACGGATCTGCCGGCCGGCACCGATGCCCTGCGCCTGACCACCAACCAGGAGATCTACTGGGACCGCGTGGCCGTGGTGTACGCCGAGCCGCTGCCCGGGGCACTACGTACCGAACTGCCGTTGCAGCATGCCGAGGTCAGGGAGTCGGGTTTCGCGCGTCGTAGCACCGGGCCGCAGCGCCAGCCGCATTACGACTACGAGCGGCGCAGTCCGAGCTGGGATACCCGCCACCTGGCAGGCCACTACACCGCCTTCGGGCCGGCCACCGAGCTGGTGAATACGGCCGACGATGCCCTGGCGATTATCGGTCCGGGGGAGGAACTGCACCTGGAATACAGCGCGCAGCCGCCTGCAGTGCCGGCCGGCTGGAAACGCCGCTTCGTGTTCGAGACCCGGGGCTGGGCCAAGGACATGGACCTCTACACGGCTGATGGCGACACCCTGGAACCCCTGCCCTCGCAAGGTCAGCCGGGCGGGCGCCGCGCGGCCCTGCATGCACGCTACAACACCCGCTACCGTTCGGGCATTTGACAGCCGGGTTCAGTCGCCGGCCTGCCAGGGTTCGCCACTGCCCTGTTGCAGCACCCGCAGAGTGTCGATGCTGATGTCGCGCCAGATCTCGCTGTCACCGCCGGGCCAGGCGACCACGACCCCCTGCACGTCGGAGGCGCTGCCCAGGCCGAAATGCACGCGCGGGTCATTGGCGCTGACATAGCTGCCGTCGGTATGGACCCGGCGCCACAGGGGTGCCCGGCCCTTGCGCAACAGCCCCACCCGTGCACCCAGGCCGTCGCGACTGGCCCGGGTCCCCTGTAACTGTATCGCCAGCCAGTGGTTGGTACCGGCTGACTCGTTGCGCAGCAGGCGGACCGGGCCGTTGTTGTTGGCCACCACAATGTCGATATCCCCGTCGTTATCGATGTCGCCGAAGGCGGCACCGCGGCTGACCTCCCGCAAGGCCAGTGCCGGCCCGGCCGCGCTACTGATGTCGGTGAAGCCGTCTGCGCCGTCGTTGCGGATCAGCTGGTTTTTCTCCTTGTAAGGAAAGGGATCGCCGCGCTGGTCTTCCTCGATCCTGACCGCGCCGTTGGCCACGAACAGATCGAGGTCGCCGTCATTATCGTAGTCGAACCACTCGGAGCCGAAACCCGTGTACGGCAGGCTGACCCGCCCCAGCCGGTAGCGGTCGGTGGCATCCAGGAAATTCGCGCTGCCGTCGTTGAGGTAGAGGGTGTTGGTCTCCCGGTCCAGGTGGGTCATGAACAGGTCCTCGTCCCCGTCGTTGTCGAAGTCCCCGGCCGTGACCCCCATGCTGGCCTCGGCCTTGCCATAGGCGTTGATCGCGGTTCCCGACATCAGGGCGGTGTCCTCGAAACGCCCCCCGCCCCGGTTCATCCACAACTGGTTCTCGGCACCGTCATTGGCGACATAGATGTCCGCGCGGCCGTCGCCATCGAAGTCCGCACAGGCCACCCCCAGCCCGGGTCCGAAGGCGCTGCCCAGGCCTGCAGTAGCGCTCACATCGGTAAAGGTCCCGTCACCCTCGTTGCGGAACAGCCGGTCCGGCACGGCGTCATAGGCCTCCGGGCCGCAGTAGTCGAGCTGGCCGTCGGAACCCGCGCAGCGCTTGTTGCCGGCAACGGTGAATTGCACGTAATTGACGACGAACAGGTCAAGATCGCCGTCCAGGTCATAGTCGGTAAACGCCGCACTGCTGCTCCAGCGGGGGTCGTCGACACCGGCCTGAAGGGTCACGTCGGAGAAGCTGCCGTCGCCGTTGTTGCGGTACAGCACATTGGGACCGAAGTTGGTCACGTAGAGATCGACATCGCCGTCATTGTCGAAGTCACCGGTCGCCGCACCCTGCCCGTACCCCGTGTGGCCCAGCCCTGCCTGCGGGGTGACATCGGTGAAGGCCAGCCGTCCCCCGGCATCGAGATCGTTGCGGAACAGGCGGTCGCCGGGCCAGTGCTCCGCCGGCGGCTGGAACAGGGCCTCGCCCGCCGGGCTGTCCGGGGCCAGCCGGCTGCCCTGCAGCAGGTAGATGTCCAGGTCGCCGTCGTTGTCGTAGTCCAGCAGGGCCACGCCCGGACCGAACACCTCGGGCTGGTAGAACGCCCCGCTCGCACCGTTGAAGTGACGGAAGGCCAGGCCGGTCTCGACGGCGACGTCCCTGAACAGGGCCTGGTCCGCCACCTGGCCCCCGGCATCCGGCGCGGGTCCGTCGGGCGTATCGCAGGCGGAGAGTGTGATCATGGCCGCTGCCAGGAGTCCGGTGCAGCGCTGAATGGGTAACGTCAGTGTGGAACGGGTTCTTGCCATTGTGCCTGTGTCCTGATGATATCGCCGAGCAGTTGCTGGTGACCGCCCGCCACGGCCACCTCGCGGGCACGCTGCAGGTAGGGTCGGGCCTGCTCCCGCCTGTCTGCCGCATCCAGCGCGATGGCCGTGTGGTAGAGGTAGAAGACCGTTTGCTCATCCTCCGGCCCCGTCGCCTGCTCGAGGTGCCCCGTCGCCTCGGCCGTTTGCCCGTCTGCCAGCAGGCGGCGGCCCAGCAGGTAGTTCACAAAACGGTTGTCCGGTTCCCCCGCCACGGCCAGCCGGTAGTGCTGCAGGGCCTCATTGTTGCGGCCCAGTTCCTCGCAGGCCTGGCCCAGGTAGGTGTTGGCCTGGACATGGGCCGGTTCGGTCTCGAGCACCTTCCTGAGACTATCGATCGCCTGCTCGTAGCGCCCTGTGTCGCCCAGGGCCTGGCCGTAGAGCAGGTGCACCGCGGGCAGGTCCGGGTCCAGCGAGACTACTGCACGGTAGTGCTGTTCCAGTTGTTCAAAATCGCCCATCAGACTGTACAGCCTGACCAGCTTCATGTGTACCTCGACTGACTGCAGGTCGATGCTGACAGCCGTCTCCAGGAGCTGCGCGGCCTCCGGATAGCGGCCGGATTCGAACAGTTGCCGGGCACGGTTAATGGCCGCCCGGGTACTGATATCGAGTTCCTCGAGCGCCTCCAGCAGGGGGTCGTTGTAGGGCGGGCCGTTTTTCCGGTACTGCTGGTAGTACGCCATGTGTTGCCCGGCCGCTTGCGTCTCCCCTTCGTCCCGGTATGCCAGCGCCAGGGCGTAATGTACCGGGCCGAAGGATTCGAATAACTGCAGTGCCTGATGGTAGTGGGTGATGGCCGTTTCTGTGTCACCACCCCTGAATGCGATCTGGCCGAGGCCATAATGGGCGCGTGCCGCATCCTCGGGCGAGTCCAGCAGCGTCGTATAGAGTTGGCCGGCTTCCTCGAGCTCACCGGTCTTCATCAGCAGCTCGGCCACCCTGAGGCGTGCCGGCCGGTACCCGGGGTTCAGTTCAAGTACCGCGCGGAGCTGCTCCAGGGCCGCACTGTCATTGCCCCCCTGGAGTTGAACAATACCGAGGTAATAGGCCGTCTCGTACGAACCCGGATCCAGCAGCCGCGCACGCCGGTAACTGACCATGGCACCGGTATTGAGCTTGTAGGCATGCAGTGTCATGCCCAGCCGCCGGTTCATGACAGCATCATTCGGGGCCTGCCGGGCGGCCTGCCAGGCTGCCCTGATCTGCTCCTGTATCGGGGTTGCGAACTCGTCCAGCACCAGGACCGGCAACGGCGGAAGATTCGCTGCCTCGTGCCGGGAGCCCTGCAGGAAGAAGGCGAAACCGCCGGCAAGCACCAGGATAATACTGATGAACCAGGCGAGGTTGCGGGTGGTGCGCGGCCTGACTGTCATAGGGATCAAGAATAAGCAAGTTCCGGTTATGGGTAAATTCCTGTCCAGGATATTGAACCTCTCACCGCCGGATCGGCGTCGGGATGTATGATTAGCCAAAACGCTCCGCTGTTCGCGCCTGTTCCATATGCCACGCCATCGCAATCAGTCGGCTTGGCTTGTCCTGGGCATGCCCCCCGACCGGGTCGAGGATAGCGGCGGGTAACCGTGCTAATACAGGCTCAATGAGCGTCACGAGGTCTTTCCGATGGCATACCTGTCCGAATACACCCGTTTCTTTACCGCGTTGCTGGTGATCCTGGATCCGTTTGCCGCGATCCCCGTTTTTTTAAGCCTGACGCACAATTACCAGGTCAGGGAACGTGGCCGGATCGTAAACATTACCGCGCTCACCGTGGCCATCGTCCTTTCGCTGGCAGCGCTGGGTGGTGAAAAGATGCTTGCGTTGCTCGGAACCAGCCTCCCGTCCTTTCGGGTGGGGGGTGGCATCGTCCTGTTATTGATGGCCCTGGCTATGTTACGCGCCCAGCCGGACCAGATGCGTGCCACCCGCGCCGAAAGGGAGGCGACAGGCAGTCTCGAGAATATCGCCGTGGTCCCGCTCGCCCTCCCCCTGCTGGCCGGTCCCGGTTCAATCAGTACGGTGATCATCGAGATGCATCGCCCCGGGGCCGGTTACCATCTCTTCTGGGTGATCGCAGTGATTCTCGGGGTTACCTTGCTGCTCTGGGGGATACTGCGTCTCGCCAGCCCCATCGGCCGCTATCTCGGCCCCATCGGTCTGAATATACTCAATCGTCTGTTCGGCCTGATCCTGACCGCGATAGCCGTGGAGATCATGGCCAATGGCCTGCGTGAGCTGTTTCCCGTGCTTGCGCCCTGAGGCAATGCCGACAACGCATGCAGTTGTTTCACGATACCGCGTCATGGACACCGGATATCCATTATGAAGAAAGATCCCCCATCGAAGGAACCCCGCATACCGTCACCAGCGCACCCGCTGCGACATGAACCCCTCCCCTGGCAAAGGCCCAAGTCGGCCAGGGAGGACCCCGATGCACCGGGTCGCCTGCAGACCATCCTCGAAAGCCCGAGCTATCGACAGGCGGATCAGGACGTCGCCTTCCTGAACCTGGACGAGACCCGTGGTGTTCGGTTGCAGATTGACTACCAGAAACCGGAATTACTTCTGGAGAAATACGGTATCCGGCATACCATTGTCATCTTTGGCAGTACACGTATACACGAGCCGGAGAGCGCGCGGCTCAGGGTCGAAGGCTTGCGCAAGCAGCTCGACGCCGGTCCCGGTAATGCCGATCTCGAAAGACGGCTGGCGGTGGCGGAGCGAATCCTGGACAAGGCCCGTTACTACGATATCGCCCGCGAGCTCGGGCAACTGGTCGGTAATGCCGGGGCCGGTCCGGATGACTGCCGTCTGCTGCTGATGACCGGCGGCGGTCCCGGCATCATGGAAGCTGCCAACCGCGGCGCCTACGATGTTGGTAGCAAGTCCCTGGGGCTGAATATCAATCTCCCGCAGGAACAGTATCCGAATCCCTATGTCACGCCGGACCTGTGTTTCCGTTTCCATTATTTCGCCATACGCAAGCTGCATTTCCTGAAACGA
>JAOTTU010000101.1 GCA_029864225.1 Gammaproteobacteria bacterium
TGATCACCACGCGTTGACGGAAGCGAATTTGCCGGAGGCCGGCCTGCTACAGGAAAGTGATTTTATCCCGGCCGTTGAGCGTGGCATGGCGATTGGCGGGGCTACCGGTATCCTTGCGGGCATCGCGGCGGTTGTGATTCCGGGTGTCGGCCTGGCCCTCGGCGGCGGCGCGATACTGGGTATCGGCCTGGCCGGTGCAGGCGTCGGTGCCTGGTTATCGAGCATGATTGGTATTTCCGCTCCCAGCACGCGACTCAAGGAATTCGAAGCCGCGATCGAGAAGGGCAGTTTGCTGATGATGGTGGATGTACCCAAGGCGCGTGTGGATGAAATCACCGATCTGGTGAAGAAACATCATCCAGAGGCGGAGATCGAGGGCACCGAGCCTGTCATCCCGGCGTTTCCGTAACTGTAGCTAACCCAACAAATTACGCCTGTGCCTGTACAACTACAGGTACAGGCGCCTGATCTCCGGGTCGGGTTCACTGCGCGTCCAGACCTCCAGAAAATAACTCTCCCAGTCATTTACCTTGCCGGGATCGTGAAAGTTCGCGGTCGCCTCGTAGCGCCCCGGATTGGGCCGGTACAGGTAGCCGCTGTTATCGGCAAGCAGAAACGACTCGTGGCAATTGCGGTATTCGGGACCCGGACGCCGGAACTGGATGTAGCTGCTCAGGCGCCGGGAAAGTTCAATTAGACGGCTGCCCTGTTGCACGGCCCTGCGCGCATTCTGGATGAGGACCCAGATACGTGCATTGCTGTGGCTGCGCGCCAGGCGACTCAAGGCATCGACAAACTGCTCCTCGTCATAGGCCGCTAGATCCAGGTCTTCGGTGTGTAACAGCAAGGTATGGCGTGCCTGCCCGGCCAGCGCCAGGGTGACGGCACAAATCTCGGATTTTTTATCCAGCCCGAACTCAAGATTGCTGGCCCCCAGCCGGAGCGTGTCCAGGTTGACCTCTGATGCCACTGACCTGTTAGCGTCACTGCCGCCCATTGTGTGTGCGTCCCGTCATGGCCCGGGACTATTATTACCCCGGGTCAGGCATTTTTCCATGATTACGTGGCGGATACCGGCCTCAATGAAGTGCAGGCTAGATATCGCGGGCCTGCCGGGCGGCATTGCCGGTATAGCTTGCCGGAGTCAGCTTGCCAAGCTCTGCCTTGACGCTATCCGGGATATCCAGATCTGCCAGGAAGGTCTGTAATGTGGCCTGGTCCACGGCACGGTCCCGGGTCAGGGCCTTGAGTTTTTCGTATGGCTTCTCGATGCCGTAGCGGCGCATGACCGTCTGCAGTGCCTCGGCCAGGACCTCCCAACTGTTGTCGAGGTCCGCGGCGATGCGCTGCTCGTTGACCTCGAGCTTACTGATCCCCTTGAGCACCGATTCACCGGCAATGATGACATGGGCAACGGCGACACCGATGTTGCGCAGCACCGTGGAGTCACTCAGATCGCGCTGCCAGCGGGATACCGGCAGCTTGGCCCCAAGGTGATTCAGCAGGGCATTGGCGATACCCAGATTGCCCTCGGCATTTTCGAAGTCAATCGGGTTGACCTTGTGCGGCATGGTCGAGGAACCGACTTCATCGGCTACGGTCTTTTGTTTGAAATATCCCAGTGATATATAGCCCCAGACATCGCGGCAGAAATCGATCAGTACCGTGTTGAATCGTGCCAGGGTATCGAATTGCTCGGCCATGAAATCATGCGGCTCGATCTGGGTCGTGTAGGGGTTCATTTCCAGCCCCAGGCCGGTGATGAATTTGCGCGACAGTTCCGGCCAGTCGACATCCGGGTAGGTGATCAGGTGGGCGTTGTAATTTCCCACGGCGCCGTTCATCTTGCCCAGTATCTGTATGCCGGCGAACTGCTCCCGCTGGCGCAGCAGGCGGGCCGCGACATTGGCCATTTCCTTGCCGATGGTGGTGGGCGTGGCTGTCTGTCCGTGGGTACGGGACAGCATGGGCTGTTCTGCATGGCGGTGCGCCATGTCGACGATGGCCCTGATCACATCATCCATCAGCGGCAGCAGCGACTGGTTGCGCGCCTCGCGCAGCATCAGTGCGTAGGCCAGGTTGTTGATGTCCTCGGAGGTGCAGGCGAAGTGTATGAACTCACTCACGGCCTCCAGTTCTTCATTGCCGGCGATCTTCTCCTTGAGAAAATACTCGACCGCCTTGACGTCATGATTGGTAGTGCGCTCGATATTCTTGACACGCTGGGCATCCTGCTCGCTAAACTTGTCGACAATATCGTTGAGCACCCGCCGGGCATGGCTGCTCAGAGCCGGGACCTCGGCAATGGCCGCGTGGCCGGCCAGTGCCTGCAGCCACCGGACCTCCACCAGCACCCGATGGTGTATCAGGCCGAATTCACTGAAGATGGGTCGTAGAGATTCCGTTTTCGAGCCGTAGCGGCCGTCGACGGGTGACAGTGCGGTCAGTTGCGACAGATCCATAGGTGAGACCCCGTAGCTTGGTTGGTTCAGGCCGCCAGTTGGCGTAATACGTAATGGAGGATACCCCCATGACGGTAATATTCGAATTCCTGCGGGGTGTCGATGCGTACCCGCGCCTGGAATGTGGTCTGCCGGCCGCCGGGCGCAGTTGCCGTCACCTTCACGGTGGCAGGCGCGGAACCGGCCTGCATGCCGCTGATGTCGTAGGTCTCCTGCCCCGTCAGCCCCAGGTTGTCGGCGTTTTCATTCGCCAGGAACTGCAGCGGCAGGATGCCCATGCCGACGAGATTTGAGCGATGAATCCGCTCATAACTTTCCGCTATCACTGCACGCACCCCCAGCAGGCGTGGCCCCTTGGCGGCCCAGTCGCGCGACGAACCCGAGCCGTATTCCTTGCCGGCAATCACCAGCAGGGGTACCGCAGCGTCACGATAGCGTTCGGAGGCCTCGAATATCGTCATTTGTTCGCCGCCCGGCTGATGGCGGGTGATGCCGCCCTCGGTTCCGGGCGCGAGCTTGTTGCGCAGGCGCAGATTGGCGAAGGTGCCGCGCATCATGACCTCATGGTTGCCGCGGCGCGAACCCAGCGAGTTGAAGTCGCCCGGTTCGACGCCATTGGCGAGCAGGTATTGCCCGGCCGGAGTGTCCGCCTTGATGGCGCCGGCGGGAGAGATATGGTCGGTTGTCACGGAGTCACCCAGCAGGGCCAGCACCCGGGCACCGCGGATATCACTGACTTCACCTGCCTGCTTGCCCATGCCCTCGAAGTAGGGCGGCTTGCGGATGTAGGTTGAATCCCCCTGCCATTCGTATAACCGGGTTTCCGGCGACTCCAGCACGGTCCAGCGGTTCTCGCCGGCATAGACATCCTGATAGGTACTGCGGAATTCCTCGTTATTGACGCTCGCGCCCACTACATCCTGTATCTCGCTCTGGGCCGGCCAGATGTCCTTCAGGTAGACCGGCTTACCGTCACTGCCCGTTCCCAGCGCCTCCTTCTGCAGGTCGATGTCCATGCGCCCCGCGATGGCATAGGCGACCACCAGCGGCGGTGAGGCGAGGTAATTCATACGCACCTCGGCATGCACGCGGCCCTCGAAATTGCGGTTGCCGGAGAGCACCGCGCAGACGCTCAGGTCACCGTCCCGGATGGCCATGGATACCGCCTTCGGCAGCGGCCCCGAGTTGCCGATGCAAGTCGTGCAGCCATAGCCGACGACGTGGAAGCCAAGCGTTTCCAGAGAAGTCAGCAGGCCGGCCTTCACCAGGTATTCGGTCACCACGCGAGAACCCGGTGCGAGTGAGGTCTTGACCCAGGGCTGCACCTTGAGACCGCGTTCGGCCGCCTTTTTCGCGACCAGCCCGGCCCCCACCATGACAGAGGGGTTGGAGGTATTGGTGCAGGAGGTGATCGCGGCGATCACCACCGCACCGTCACTGATTTCCACCTCCTGATTGCCGATGACCGTTTTCACGGCATGTCCGGACAGGTTGCGTTCCTGTTTCAGTGCGGCCAGCGCCTCCTGGAATTTCTCCTTCATGAGCTTGAGCGGGACCCGGTCCTGCGGGCGTTTGGGTCCGGCCAGGCTGGGTTCCACCGTGCCCAGGTCCAGTTCGACGTTGCTGCTGTAGGCCGCCGCGGCACCCCCGGGCTCCCTGAACATCAGCTGTTCCCTGGCATAGGCCTCGACCAGCGCGATCTGTTCCGCACTGCGTCCGCTCAGACGCAGGTAATTTAGGGTCTCGCCGTCAACCGGGAAGAACCCGCAGGTGGCCCCGTACTCCGGCGCCATATTGGCGATGGTGGCACGGTCCGCCAGTGGCAGGTGGTCAAGCCCGTCACCGAAGAACTCGACGAACTTGCCCACAACGCCCAGCTTGCGCAGCATCTCCACCACCGTCAGCACCAGGTCGGTGGCGGTGGCACCCTCCGGCAGCTGCCCGGTGAGGCGGAATCCGACCACTTGCGGTATCAGCATGGAAATCGGCTGCCCGAGCATGGCGGCCTCGGCCTCGATGCCACCCACACCCCAACCCAGGACGCCCAGGCCATTGATCATGGTGGTGTGGGAGTCGGTCCCGACGAGGGTATCCGGGTAGGCCTGGGCCGCCTTGCCCCCGGTGCCGAACACGACCCGGGCCAGGTATTCGAGGTTGACCTGGTGCACGATGCCGGTATCCGGTGGGACCACCTTGAAGTTCGAGAAGGCCTTCTGTCCCCACTTCAGAAAGCTGTAGCGTTCCTGGTTGCGGCGGTATTCCAGTTCGCTGTTCAGGCCGATGGCCTTGTCTGATCCGTAACTGTCAACCTGGACTGAATGATCGATCACCAGTTCCGCCGGTTGCAGGGGATTGATCCGGTCGGGATCACCGCCCAGCTGTTGCATGGCATCACGCATGGCGGCGAGATCGACGATCGCCGGTACACCGGTGAAGTCCTGCATCAGGACGCGTGAAGGACGGAAGGCGATCTCGACCGCGGGCTCGGCTTGCGGGTCCCAGTTTGCCAGGGCCTCGATATCGTCGCGGGTAACAGTGAGGTCGTCCTCGTAACGCAGCATGTTTTCGAGCAGGATCTTGAGGGACCAGGGCAAGCGCGCTACATCATGCTGCTTGTTTAGGGCGCGCAAGCTGAAGATCTCGTAGCTGCGCCCACCGACACTCAATGTGTCACGCGTTGCAAAACTGTCTTTCATAGAATCTCCTGCGAACTGACAAAATGCTTCGAAACGGGTTCAGGATGTTGTCCGGCCTGCTGAATAGCGCAATCGCCGAGTGCCGGTTCCGGGAGGCGGCGATTATACACGGAAACAGGGGGCGGGGCAGGCAGGCTCAATGGATGTTTCGTGCTTCATCGAGTAACGATTCGCTCGCATTCACCAGTGCCTTGCGTTGCAGAATCAGTGTCAGGCGACCGCCCCCGCACTGGTGCCACAGGACGGCGGCGCGGATGGCGGCAAGCAGCAGGGCACGGATCAGGTTCTGGTTCTCGGGATTCACCAATACCGCCTGGTTGCCATTCACCATGATGCGCGGCCGCAGGGTGCTGATGGTCTGCTGGTAGCAGTCCGCCAGGCTGGCAATCACGCTGGAGTGAGTGATATCGAAGAACCGGGCCTGTTCTTTTGCCTTTTTAATACCCGCACTGATATTGTCCAGCAGGGCACGATTCCGGTTCAGCTTGCGTTCCAGATGCATCACCGTGACGGCATAGCGCGCCAGCTCCATGTCGCGGCGCTCGCCCGGACCGGCGATCTGGTCGAGGGCTGTTTCCAGCCCCAGTCGGATACCGGCAAGGCTGCCGAACACAATGTCGGCCGATTCCGGGTCGGTATTGAAGATACCTGACAGGCAGGCTTTGAGTGCACGCTCGTCCCGCTGCTCACCGTTGGCCGTCAGCTGCACCAGCCTGACGGCCTGGAAAATGCCGGCCAGGGCGATGGCAAGGTCTCGGGTACTGGATTTCATGGTCGATCAGAATAATCTATCGCAACGATCAAACATATAACCGCAAAGGCGCAAAGGCGCAAAGGGCGCAAAGAAAAATATTAAGGTACCTCTGATTAATTAGTTTCCCGTCATCCCGGTGCAGGCCGGGATCCAGTAAGCGGCTGAATTTTATCAACTGGATTCCGGCTCTTCATTGCGCTCCGGCCGGAATGACGGATTAATCTGAGCCTCCATAATATTTAAACCATGAAAAATATTTTACTGTAACTCCACATACCTGCATGCCCGGCCCGTGCATTTTTGGTTACTCTGTGTCCTTCGCGTCCATTGCGTCTTTGCGGTTTATTGTGCCGGTATTTCTCCGCGATCTCTGCGCCTCTGCGGTGAGAAATGTTGTGCCATATTCACCCTACAATGCCGCATCGATGATGCCGCCGCCGAGGCAGACCTCGCCATCGTAAAGCACCACCGATTGCCCCGGGGTGATAGCGCGCTGCGGCTGCTGGAACTCGACCAGGGCCTGATCCGATGCAGTGATGTCAACCGTACAGGGCTGGTCTGACTGGCGGTAACGAATGCGTGCGCAGCACGCCAGCGGCATTTCCGGCGGCCGACCCGCAATCCAGTGCAGCTGGCTGGCGTGCAAGCGCTGCTTGAACAATGCGGGATGATCAACCCCCTGTGCGACACGCAGCAGATTGCTTTTAATGTCCTTCTCGACAACATACCAGGGCGCGCCCGTGGTGCCTTTCTTCCCGCCGATACCCAGTCCCTGGCGCTGGCCAATGGTATAGAAAACCAGGCCCTGATGTTCGCCAATCAACACACCGTCCAGGGTCCTGATCTCGCCCGGCTGCCTGGGCAGGTAGCGCGCAAGAAAGTCGCTGAACTTGCGCTCGCCGATAAAACAGATACCGGTACTGTCCTTCTTGTCGTGGTTGCGGAAGCCAGCCTGCGTCGCCATGTCGCGCACCGCGCTCTTCTCCAGGTGACCGATCGGGAACAGGCTCTTGCTGAGTTGCGACTGGTCGAGACGGTGCAGGAAATAGGTCTGGTCCTTGTTGCAGTCCCGGGCCTTGAGCAGCCGCACCGCACCGTTGGTGTCGGTCTGTGCATAGTGGCCCGTGGCAATGACATCCGC
>JAOTTU010000102.1 GCA_029864225.1 Gammaproteobacteria bacterium
GCCGCGACCTTGCCGCCGCCAACGACCAGGCAGGGGCGGTCATTCACATCCAGAAAAACAGGTAGAAATTTCATTTACAATGTCTGCAGTCTAATAAAATATCCGGGGCACTCGGCCGGCATGGCAGGCGCGCACGGCGATCAGCTGGTCTATAAAATTCCATGCCTTACTTCCTCAAAATATTGATTTGTTCCTGCAGCGGCTCGCTAACCGGTTTCAGCTTCTTGCGCATCACAGATCCGATGGCATCGGTGCGTGAGAATATCGGATTGACCAGGGGTTCATCGACATTCGACAGCACCAGCATCGCACGCACCTGCTGTTCCAGTTCCGGTATGGCTGACAGCACATCGCCAAGCGTATCCCCCCGCTCACGACAGGCTGCAAGGGCCTCGTCAGCGCTCTGCAAAATTTCCTCCATAGCTTCATACTTGCGTGTATCCATGCGCAGCGACCCGAAATAGGCGGCAATCGCCAACAGCAACTCGACAATCACATCCTGATTAGCCGGTTTTTTTAGCACCGTCTCCACGCTAGCGAGAAAGCCCTGGCCTTCGGCACTCAGCAAACGGCATATCTGAACCGCGTAAGGGTTGTCGTTGACACACAGTCCCTCGAGTTTTGCCCGGGCCTGCTCCCAACCCGGGTGTGGCACCGGCTTGTCCGGCAGGTCTTCCGGGACGCTGTGAAGAAAGCCGACGTAATAGGCGTTCTTGTGTTTGCCCTTCTCCCAGATCTTCTGCCTGGCGTCAGCGCTGATCAGGCCAGGTTGCAGGACCAGTCGCACCGAGTCGATTATGTCTTTTGCCTCCGCCTCGAAAGGCAGGAATTCAACCAGAAAATCTGCCAGCACAGTGCCCATTTCGCCTTCAGCAACCGGTTTCTGGCGGAGCATGCAGCGGGCATTCTCGGCGGACTGTGATGACCACCAGGCCCGCCGGGCGATCTCGCTGGTTATACCGCTGGCGTTGACGACGGCCACAACGGCCTCGGGCTCGCCGAGCAGCAGCAGCGACTCGAGCATCCCGTCCCGGGTCTGCCCCATGCGCGTCCAGCGTTTCAGGTAGACCGGATAGCCGCCGGGTGAGCCCAGTACGTGGCTCGAAAGCGCCTCACGCACGCGGCGCAAGTAGGATTCGTCACGGCAATTGGGATTCAGCTTGACCCTGGCCTCCCCCTTCTCGGAAAGCGCATACAGGGTCATGCTGGATTCATCGATGCGGACAGCCTTTATGGGGCTCGCCAATAATACGTTAATCCGCAGTGCGTCTTCAGCTGACAGCTCCATCTCAACTGGCCCGCTCAGTCATGGGCACAATGAACGTGGTCAGAAGTCGAATCCAGCCTGGGCATATAACTTCCTGGCCATCTCCGGGTCTCTTTCCACACCATTGCCATCCTCGTACATCTTTGCCAGCGTCGTGAGCGAACCTGCCAGCCCCTGCTCCGAGGCCTTGCGGAACCATTCGACGGCCGCGGCACTGTCCTGCTCGACACAGTCACCCTCGAGGTACATGAACCCCAGGCCGTGCTGTGCGAGGGCAAACCCCTGTGCAGCCGAAGCACGCATCATCTCGTAGGCCATCTTTTCGTTGCGGACCATGCCCAGCCCGTTCTGGCACATAATCGCAACGCGGTGCTGGGCATCGGGATCACCGCCATCGGCCAGGGGTGAAAGCAGTTGCATGGCAAGGGAAAAGTTCTTGGACTCGAAGGCCGCCACACCACTGGAAAAACTCATGTCGTTCATTTCCGCCATAGTCTGCCTCGTTATGCTCGCCGTACCTTGGGTGCCGCGACTGCACGCCGGGCAGGAGCCATGATTAACAACCGGCTATGCTATCCACTCAGGGTTGTTCTTCGAATACCCCAAAGGGGGAATCTATCTGATTTAATTATGGAATCCACCCGGGCGGCAATAGGCTGATTTATCCCCCCATAGGGGTATTCGGGGCACTATAGGGCTCCTGTATACTGGCGCTAATTTTCAGTAACCCCAATTGAAACAACGGTATAACCGAATTTCATGTCTGCGCAATTAAACCCTATAACTGCATAATTGCAGCTGCGCGCTGATTATTTTTATTGTTTACTTTTCAGACAACACGAGGAGTTGAAGATGAACCAGACATACTATGACGCAACCACAAAAATGGAAGCCAAAGGCGTGGACCCGGAATACATCCTGGGCTGGCAGTGCGGCTATCTGCTGAACCCGGCGCGCGAGGAGCAGCGTTTGACCGAGGCCTACTCCGCCGGTTACGAGGATGGCAAGGCCCGCAACACGGACAACTTCTCCAACTGGATCTAGCCCACATTTCTCACCGGACGGCGCTAGATCCAAACAAGGCACTGATGTAAAGAACAGAGTGCAGATCATGAATAAGACAGAGTGTTTCCGGGTATTGCCTATCCCGACCCTGGCTGGTTCTCGCGCACCCGGACTTGCGATGTACAGGGAGGTACAAGTGCCGCGGGAGGCAGGATGCCGGGAGCGACCGCTTCACTCAAGTGGTAGCTACGGCTACCACTTTCGCTCCAGCACGGCGCCCGGGCACACGAGTCCTCGGCAACTGCTCCATGCGTTGCTCTACCTCCTGCATCCCTGCAGTCGTGCGCCAGCATCCGGGATCACGGTGAGAATTGCGGGCTAGTGACGTCCGGCAACTCCGAAAAAGGCGGGTGATACCCGCCTTTTTTTATTGCCCGGTGAGGAGAATCCAGGTTATGCAAACAGGTCGCGCAGCGCCTTCCTGAGCGGTATCAGGGCCTCGGGGGCCTCGATATCCATGACCTGGTCGGTGATCCACTTGTTGTCTTTAGCACCCATCACGGCCCTGACGTTCTCGCCAAAATAGCGCCGGAAGGCAAATCCCGGCTCATTGTCCGTGAATGAGAACTCCGCATAATCGGCCGCCCTCTGGTTCAGCAGGTCTACCAGGGCCTGGCGATACTCGCCCTTACCCTCGGCATCGGTACGGTTTTGCTGGATATTGTCGGCAAGGTGCCGGGCCAGCGCGGTGATGAATTCCACCCGTTCGTTCTGGCCCAGGTCGTCGCTGGTCATGCGGTCCACGAGGTGCACCAGGAAGGCCAGGAACTCGGCAATGATATCCAGGCGCTGCGCATTGGTATCGGTCTGGAAACCCTCGTTCTCCAGATTCAACACCCCCTGCTGGGCGATGCGCCACAGGATAAAGGCCATGGCCCCGCCGGTTTCCGAGAGGGAACGTTGCTTGTCCTTGAGATTCCATTTGCTCTTGACTCGCACGCCGCGACTCCTGTTAATAACAATCGACTTTCACCCCGCAGCCACGGGCTGCTGGCAGTGCTTATGAGTGCATGCTAGCATAGAAAAACCGAGGATTTCAGTAAGGTATTCGGTGTGTCCACAGCCCCCAACCCAACCTCGTCCTGCGCCTCTGGCATCAGCGACGAACTGGCCCCCACCCTTGCGGCCGTCCGTGCAAACTGCCATATCAGCGACGCCCGGCACGCCACGGACTACACCCTGTGCGTCTACCTGCTCAAGATGCGCGAGTATTACCGCTGGGAACATGAGCTGCCGTTCAGTCGGCCACTGCAGCACGCGGAGCTGACCACCTGGCTGAGCGAGCGGGAAGAGCTCTGGGAGACGGTTGCAGAGAATCCGTTCGAGTCGATACCCGTCTCGAACCGGCAGTGTGACCCGTTTGACGCCGACACCATCAACCGGCACCTCAACCAGCTCGGTTACATCTACAGCAGCGGCATCGGCCGCAACAGGCGTCCACATTTTTTTCTGGGCAGGCTGGATGAACAGCGCCAGCACGATGGCTACACCCTGTATATCTCCGGCAGGGAATACGCGCGCGACCTGACGGCCCCGCCCGCCATGAGCCTGAACAACACAATCTTCATCCGCCGCGAGTCGCTGCGGCGCATGTTATGGGAGAAGATCGAGGAATGGCGCTGGAACAAGCCGGCCAATGCCATGCAAAAGGCCATCAACTGCTACAGTTTTGATTCCGCACCGGAACAGGCCCTGGATGAAATGACCAACAATGAAATCCGCTCGGTCATGCTGCACGAGATCGGCGAGGTCATGGTCGGTAATGAATTGGGCAGCGCCTGGGAGGAATTGCTGGCCACGGCCCCGCACAGCAAGACCGAGTTCCAGTTGCGCGGCGTGCGTGACCATGCAGCCGATGCCCTGTCCACCCTGCCCGGCCTGCTGAATGACATCAGCCCGGCATCGCTGCATTTTTATATCGCCAACCTGACCAATATGCGCAAGTCGCTGTTTCCTGGCCTGCTGTCGGCCTATGAGGCCTGGACCAGGAGCGGCAGCGCTGTCGAACTGAACCAGGTGGCCAACAGCGCACGCGCTCACTGGCTCACGCTGGCGCGGGAAATACTTGAACTTTATCGCCGCCAGGGCAGTGACTGCCAGGATGAGATCAGCGCCCTGGTGGAACAACGCGTCCTCTGACAGCCTGCCGGTCAGATCACAGAACACTAGCCCGCATTTCTCACCGGGCGACGGTAGAATCATATAAGGCACTGAGGTAACGAACGGAGTGCAGATCAGCAAAAAGACAGTATGTCCCGGGCATTGTCTATCCCGGTGAGAAATGCGGGCTAGGAACATGAATAACCCGACTGCGGAATCACGTCCCGCGCTAAAGACCATCACCGAGGTGAAGGAAAATACCTATATCTTCGAGAAACCCGGGGCGCTGCCCATTGACGTCTGCAACGAGATGATCCGTCGCTTCGAGGAACTCGAAGAAGAGCAGTACCAGGGGCGTATCGGGCAGACGCTGGCAACAGACCGCAGCATCAAGAAGTCAACCGACCTGGTGGTCAGCGGCAAGGAGCACTGGCAAGACATCGACCAGGCGCTGTTCCGCTCGCTGGGAACGGCCATTCATGAATTTCGCGAGACCTATCCGTTTTTCAAGGGGCCCTTCAAGGATTCCGGCTACGCGATCCAGCGCACCGACCCGGGCGAGTATTATCACTGGCATATTGACGGCGGCAGCCACGAATTCAGCCAGCGCCAGCTGGTTGCCGTCTGGTACCTGAACGATGTCCCCGGCCCCGGCGGGACCACGGATTTCTTCTACCAGGACGTGCAGATCCGTCCGGAGGCCGGCAAGCTGCTATTATTCCCTCCCTTCTGGACCCATGAACACCGCGGCGCCAGGCTCGAACAGGGGGTGAAATACATCGCGACCACCTGGGCGGTGTTCGCCTGAAATTCCACGGATCATGAAACTGATTGGACCGGCAAGCGCCGCCGAATTCGAACAGTACTACGATCTGCGCTGGAAGATCCTGCGCGCCCCCTGGAACCAGCCACGCGGCAGCGAACAGGACACACTGGATGCCACCAGCATCCATGTCATGGTCATCGCTGATAACAAGGTGGCACTGGGTGTCGGGCGTCTCCATTTCAACACCATCTCTGAAGCACAGATACGCTTCATGGCCGTCGATGTCGGTCACCAGCGCAGGGGCATCGGTACGCTGATATTGAAGGCACTGGAAACCCGGGGCGCGGAGCTGGGCGCCACCCGTATTGTGCTCGATGCCAGGGAAACCGCGCTGGGCTTCTACTGCAAGCTGGGCTATAGCACCACCGGGCCCGGACCCATGCTGTATGACCGCATCGCTCATGTGAAGATGAGCAAACTCCTTTAGGGGTCAGCCGGTCACCA
Organism: Gammaproteobacteria bacterium; assembly: GCA_029864225.1. Taxonomy (GTDB): domain Bacteria; phylum Pseudomonadota; class Gammaproteobacteria; order UBA9214; family UBA9214; genus CAMYJZ01. Next base: position 5,703 of record JAOTTU010000102.1, read on the forward strand.
GTTCGGTCTCGAGCATTTCCCCATTGGTGTCGATGCGGATGGCGCTGACATTCGGGGCGCGATTCAGCACGTAGGCGGACAGCAGCACCATCATGCGCTCATTGTCATTGTGCATCGCCGTGAGCATCTTGTCACCGATGATCTGGCAACGCTGTTCCAGATTCGGGTTATCGACCCAGTCCCGGCTCATCTGCCAACCCTTGTCCATATCCCTGTCGAGCTTGCTGAAGAAATCCTCGGCATCCCTGACGATGTCGTCCGGGACGGTTATGGGATAAACCTGATCCTCAACAACCACTTTCAAAATCATACCGGTAGCCTTATTCTTGATAACAGAAAAAAGCCAATTCTACTCCATACCCGGCATTGTCTGCAGGACAAAAATCCATGCTGATACAGATAAAGGGCGTGCTTGACGCCCGCCAACTCCAGGCCGCACGCCAACTCATCAGCGCGGGCAGGTTTACGGATGGCAGCCCTTCCGCGGGCATGGCTGCCCGGCGGGTCAAGCACAACGAGGAACTCACGCTGGCGCCGGCGCAGCTGACCGAGCTCAACAACCTGGTGATGGGCAACCTGGTCAAGCACCCGGTTTACCGCAGCGCGGCCATGTCACTGAAGGTCGCTGCCCCCTATTATGCGCATTACACCGCCGGCATGTCCTATGGTGACCACGTGGATGACCCGGTCATGGGACAGGGCGATCTCTACCGCTCGGATCTCTCGGTCACTATTTTTCTGAACGAACCGGATGAATACGATGGCGGGGAACTGGTTATCCAGACGAGCTTCGGAGATCAGCAGGTCAAGCTGGCGGCCGGCGATGCCGTGCTCTACCCCTCCTCCAGCGTGCACCGTGTCGCCGAGGTGACGCGCGGCGAACGGCTGGTCGCCGTCAGCTGGATCCAGAGTCTGGTACGCGACCCCGACAAGCGAGCCCTGCTGCATGAACTCAACCAGGCGCGCGAGAAACTGCTGCAGGATAGCCCGGATGCCGAGGAAACCACCCGTGTCAATCATGCCTACATCAACCTGGTCCGCATGTGGTCCGAGGTCTAGCTGTGCGGTTCATCCCATGATGTATTCACCGCGGAGACGCCGAGGACGCAGAGAAATAATCAATAAATAAATTCACCGCAGAAACGCTGAGGACTCAGAGAAATCGCGTTATAAAATCTTTTCATCACAAACAACACAAAGAACAAATATTTCTATGTAAATAAATATTGTCTTCTGCAGAAGTGGGATTAATAACGGTATTCTTCTTCTAACTATTGCAGTTCCTTTTGTA
>JAOTTU010000103.1 GCA_029864225.1 Gammaproteobacteria bacterium
CGGCGGGGCGGCCGTCGTGGCGGCAAGAATGGTGTTGTTGGCATTCTTGAGATCGAGTATCTCGGAGGACAATTTATCCAGGCGGGTTACGGTATGTACCAGTCTGTTTTCAAGGACCTGCAGGCGTTGTGTGTCTGCGGTGGTGACGGTGTTCGCCCGGCGTTTGAGCAGTCTGAACTCGGCGGCGAGTGAGTCCAGGCGGTTGGTGGTCAACAGCAGTTTCTGTTTGATTTCATGGAATTGACTGCTGTCCGTTTGGCGCAGCGGTGCCTGAACGGCACGGGTGTCGCGAGCGGCCACGACCTGCTGTCCGGGTTCTTCTGTCAGATAGATGCCGGTAATGCCGACAATAATGGCGGCTATGGAAGTCAGCGCCAGTCCACTCAGGATGCGGTCGGTACGACTGCGCAAGGGAATGCGATGGTGGCGGGTTCGGGATTGGCGGTTGGCATGCCTACTGCGAACGGTTGGGTCGCTCGCGGCGCCAGTTGCGCCGATAGACCAGGGACCCGCAGCGAAGCCGGCGGCCCCTTCATTATGCATCTTCTGCACAAACGCTTTCAGCTTGTCGCTGTCTGTCTGGGGCACCAGTTTTTTGTCCAATTCTGAACGAGTCAGGTTGGGCGTTTATTCTGCACGGAATGACCTCCAAAAGCCAGACGCAAGCACGCAATCAGTCGTGAAAATTTTTTCATGCGCGGGATTGTATTCCGGCGCCCTTGCGTGAGGTGTCAGCCTTTCAGGCGCTTGTACTTGATGCGGTGCGGCTGGTCCGCTTCCGCGCCCAGCCGGCGCTTGCGGTCGGCCTCGTAGTCGGCATAGTTGCCCTCGAACCAGTTGACCTGGCTGTTGCCCTCGAAGGCGAGAATATGGGTCGCGATCCGGTCCAGGAACCAGCGATCGTGCGAAATCACCACGGCACAGCCGGGGAAGTCCAGCAGGGCGTCCTCCAGTGCCCGCAGGGTCTCCACGTCGAGGTCATTGGTCGGCTCGTCGAGCAGCAGCACATTGCCGCCGCTGCGCAGCAACTTGGCCAGGTGCACGCGGTTGCGCTCGCCGCCGGAGAGACTGCCGACATGTTTTTGCTGGTCGGCCCCGGTAAAGTTGAAGCGCGAGACATAGGTCCGGGAAGTGAGTTCGTATTTACCGATGGTGATGATGTCCTGGCCGTTGGAGATCTCCTCCCACACGGTCTTGGTGCCATCCAGGCTGTCGCGGCTCTGGTCGACACAGGCGATGACGGCGGTATCGCCGATGCGCAGCTCCCCTGAATCGGGTTGCTCAGCGCCGGTCAGCATACGGAACAGGGTGGTCTTGCCGGCACCATTCGGGCCGATCACGCCGACAATGCCGCCGCGTGGCAGGTTGAAGCTGAGGTCCTCGATCAGCAGCTTATCCCCGAAGCACTTGCTTAGATGGCTGGCCTCGATGACCAGGTCGCCGAGACGCGGTCCCGGCGGGATATACAGCTGCTTGGTCTCGTTGCGTTTCTGGCGTTCCTGGGAGGCCAGTTCATCGAAGCGGGCCAGGCGCGCCTTGCTCTTGGAATGCCGGCCCTTGGCCCCGGCGCGCACCCACTCAAGCTCGGACTTGATGGCCTTCTGGCGGGCGGATTCCTGTTTCTCCTCGGTCGCGAGACGCTGCTCCTTCTGTTCCAGCCAGGAGGAATAGTTGCCTTCCCAGGGGATGCCATGCCCGCGGTCCAGTTCCAGGATCCAGCCGGCGACATTGTCGAGGAAATAGCGGTCATGGGTGACGGCTACCACCGTGCCCGGGTACTCGGCCAGAAAGCGTTCCATCCAGGCAATACTCTCGGCATCGAGGTGATTGGTGGGCTCATCCAGCAGCAGCATGTCCGGATTCGACAGCAGCAGCTTGCACAGGGCGACCCGGCGGCGTTCGCCGCCGGACAGTTGGCTGATAGCGGCGTCCCAGGGAGGCAGGCGCAGGGCGTCGGCGGCGATCTCCAGCTTGCGGTCCAGTTCCCAGGCGCCCGCGGCGTCGATTGCATCCTGCAGCTTGCCCTGTTCCTCGAGCAGCGCCATCATCTCGTCGTCATCCATGGGTTCGGCAAAGCGGGCGCTGATCTCGTTGAAGCGGTCAACCAGTGACTTCGCCTCGCCCAGGCCCTCTTCGACATTGCCGCGCACGTCCTTGCCGGAATCGAGCGCCGGTTCCTGCGGCAGGAAGCCGACATGGATGCCCGGCTGGGGTCGCGCATCGCCCTCGTATTCCGTGTCCACACCCGCCATGATGCGCAACAGGCTGGACTTGCCGGCACCGTTGAGGCCGAGCACGCCGATCTTGGCGCCGGGGAAGAAGGACAGCGAGATGTCTTCGAGAATAACGCGCTTGGGCGGTACCACCTTGCCCACGCGATTCATGGTGTAAACGTATTGCGCCATGCGTCAGCTCAACCTGTGCTTGAATAAAGCAGTCAATTATAGGCGCCTGCCACGGACGGGCAAGCGCCCGCCCGGCATTGGCTGAGCGTGTGCATGCGCTAGACTTCAGGCATGGCCACAAGCTGCTGCGTATACATCGGGGATGAGCTGGCGCGTTACGGTTTCGGTGACGGCCATCCCTTCGGGCCGGACCGCATGGGCGCCTTCTGGCGGGAGGCGCAGGCCGCGGGTGTCGATTCGAAGGTTAACCTGTGCGCGCCGGTCAGCGCGCCGCGTGAGACCATTGAGCGTTTCCACACACCCGACTACGTAGACCGGGTTATCGAGCAGTCACAGAGCGGGGCAGGGTACCTGGACTGTGGCGACACTCCCGCCTACCCGGGGATCTACGAGTCGGCCTGCGTGGTCGTCGGCACGGTGCTGGATGCGGTCGCCCGCCTGCTGGCGGACGAGTGCCGACATGGCTTCGTGCCGATCGCCGGCCTGCACCATGCACGGCGTGACAGCGCCGCGGGTTTCTGCGTCTTCAATGACTGCGGTGTGGCCATCGAGACGCTGCGCGAAGAATACGGTTTGCAGCGCATTGCCTACGTGGATATCGATGCCCACCACGGTGATGGCGTGTTTTATGCCTTCGAGTCAGATCCGGCCCTGGTGTTCGTGGACTTGCACGAGGACGGCCGCTACCTGTATCCGGGAACCGGTGCCGGCGAAGAGACCGGTCGCGGGGCCGCCCGGGGCTTGAAGCTCAATATCCCCATGGCACCGGAGGCCACTGATGCGGACTTCCTGCAAGCATGGGAGCAGGCCGAAGCCTTTCTCGAGCGGCACCGGCCCGAGTTCATCCTGTTCCAGTGCGGGGCGGACAGTATCGCCGGTGACCCCATCACCCACCTGCGCTATTCCCCGGCCGCACACCGGCATGCCGCAACGCGCCTGGTAGAACTGGCCAACCGGCACTGCCCGGGTCGTGTGCTGGCACTTGGTGGCGGGGGCTACAACCGCAGTAATCTGGCGCTGGCGTGGACAGCCGTGTGCGAGGTGCTGAGCGCGTCCTGAATCCCCCGGCACGATTGCGGTATTTTCCGGTATCCCGGTGCGAGCCTTTGCCAGATCGGCTATTATCGTGGGCTTTTCACCAGTAGCAGTTTTCCCATTGACCTTGACCTGTGACAGGAGACCGGAAATGTTTAATAAAGACATGCGCATTGCGGGCTATGACGATGAACTCTGGGGCGCCATCCAGGGCGAGCGCCGGCGCCAGGAAGAGCATATCGAGCTCATCGCCTCGGAAAACTATACCAGCCCGCGCGTGCTCGAGGCCCAGGGCTCGGTGCTGACCAACAAGTATGCCGAGGGTTATCCCGGCAAGCGCTACTATGGTGGCTGTGAGCATGTCGATATCGCCGAGCAGCTGGCGATCGATCGGGTTAAACAGCTGTTCGGGGCCGACTACGCCAATGTTCAGCCGCACTCCGGTTCGCAGGCAAACGCCGCCGTCTACCTGGCCCTGCTACAGCCCGGGGACACCATCCTCGGCATGAGCCTGGCCGATGGCGGGCACCTGACCCACGGTGCCAAGGTCAATTTCTCCGGCAAGCTGTTCAACGCCGTGCAGTACGGCCTCAACCCGGAGACCGGAGCGATCGACTATGACCAGGTCGAGGCGCTTGCAAAGGAGCACAAGCCCAAAATGGTGGTCGCCGGTTTTTCTGCCTATTCACTGCAAGTCGACTGGCAGCGGTTTCGGGATATTGCAGATTCAATTGGTGCCTGGCTGTTCGTGGACATGGCGCACGTTGCAGGTTTAATTGCCGCCGGCCTCTATCCCAGCCCGGTCAATATCGCAGATATCACCACCTCGACGACCCACAAGACCCTGCGTGGGCCGCGCGGCGGCATAATCCTGGCACGCGCCAACGAGGCGATCGAGAAGAAGCTCAACTCGATGGTCTTCCCCGGCACCCAGGGCGGGCCGCTGATGCATGTCATTGCTGCCAAGGCGGTGGCCTTCAAGGAGGCGCTCGAACCGTCTTTCCGCGACTACCAGCAGCGGGTGCTGGACAACGCGCGCACCATGGCAAAGGTCTTCATAGATCGCGGCTACGACGTGATTTCCGGCGGCACCGACGATCACCTGTTCCTGGTCAGCTTCATCGAAAAGGGCCTCACCGGCAAGGCGGCGGATGCCGCATTGGGTGCCGCGAATATCACGGTGAACAAGAACGCCGTACCGAATGATCCCCAATCGCCGTTCGTGACCAGCGGCATCCGGGTCGGGACGCCCGCGATAACGACCCGCGGTCTCGGCGAGACCGAGGCGCGTGACCTGGCCGGCTGGATGTGCGATATCCTGGATGACGTCAACAACCGCGCTGTAATCGACGCCGTCCGAGACAAGGTGCTTGCCTTGTGCAAACGCTTACCGGTCTACGGGAGCTGATCCGCACGGCCTGCCCGGATACTGATCGATCATGCACTGCCCATTCTGCAGAGCACAGGACACCAAGGTCATCGACTCGCGCCTGGCCAGCGAAGGCACCCAGGTACGCAGGCGGCGCGAATGCCTGGCCTGCAGCGAACGCTTTACCACCTTCGAGTCGGCGGAACTGGTGATGCCGCGCATCATCAAGAGCAATGGCGCACGCGAACCGTTTGACGAGAAAAAACTCGCTGCCGGCATTATGCGCGCGCTGGAAAAGCGGCCGGTTGACTCCGACAGCGTGGATGCTGCCATGAGCCGCATCCAGCATCGCCTGCGGGCCAGCGGTGAGCGCGAACTGTCTTCACGCCTGCTGGGCGAGTGTGTAATGCATGAACTGCGTGAGCTCGACCAGGTCGCCTATGTGCGTTTCGCCTCTGTGTACCGTAGTTTCGAGGACGTCAAGGCCTTCCAGGAGGAGATCGAACGACTGGAAAGCGAACCAACGGCGGAAGAGAAAAAGGACCAGATCTCGCTGCTGCCGGACGAGTAGAATATGCCCGCAGAATCCGACTGAACAGGTGGCGTAATGAGCGCGTGATCAATCCGGGTCATCCGCCTCCCGCTTTCCCGCACCCGGTTTAAAACCGCTATTCCCGAAATGACTCCCGCTGACGACTACAAGCACATGGCCCGCGCACTGCGCCTCGCCGAGCGTGGCCTCTACAGCACGCATCCAAACCCGCGCGTGGGCTGCGTTATCGTCAAGGATGGGCAGGTGGTCGGTGAAGGCTGGCATGAGTACGCCGGTGGCCCGCACGCGGAGATCCACGCCCTGCAGCAGGCAGCTGCACAGGCCGCCGGGGCGACGCTTTATGTGACACTGGAGCCGTGCTGTCACCACGGGCGCACACCGCCGTGCACGGATGCCGTGAGGGCAGCCGGGGTCAAGCAGGTTGTCGTGGCAATGGAGGACCCCAACCCGCAGGTCGCCGCTAACGGCCTGCGAATCTTGCAGGAGGGCGGCATCAAGGTGAGCTCGGGGGTACTGGCGGCAGAGGCGGAAGCACTCAATTGCGGCTTTGTCATGCGCATGCGCCGCGGGCGCCCCTGGGTGCGCGCCAAACTGGCGATGAGCCTGGACGGGCGCACGGCGCTGGCCAGCGGCGTGAGCCAGTGGATCACCGGCGCCGAGGCGCGCCGCGATGTGCACCGGCTACGCGCCCGCAGTGCCGCGATCATGACCGGGGTCGACACAGTCCTGACCGACGATCCCTCCCTGACGGTACGCCTGGACGATGTCGAAGTTCATCACCAGCCGCTGAGGGTGATCCTGGACAGCCGGCTGCGCACCCCGCCGCAGGCGCGCCTGCTGGGCTTGCCGGGCAATACGCTGATCCTTACCGGTGAACAGCCAGCGGCCGGTGCCGCGGTGTTCGGTGCCAGGGTTGAGGTGACCGGCCTGCCGCAGGTGGCCGGGCACATGGACCTCGCGGCCGTGTTGCAGCACCTCGGCAGCCGGGAAATCAACGAGGTGCACCTCGAGGCCGGTGCAACGCTGTGCGGCGCCCTGCTGGCCGCGGGTCTGGTCGATGAGTTGGTCATCTACCTGGCGCCGCACCTGATGGGGGATGCCGCCCGTGGCCTGTTCGCACTCCCGGGACTGGAACGCATGCAGGACCGCATCGACCTGGACATCCGCGACATCCGCGCGGTAGGAAAAGACTGGCGGATTACTGCAAAGGTGTCGACCTAGATCCAGTGATTGATGTTATTTAAAACATACATTCACCGCAGAGACGCACGACTGCATGGATGCAGGAGGTAGAGTAACGCATGGAGCAGTTACCGAGAGAACGCAAAGAACACAATAGTTATTAATGAAAAACAAGTAAGAGATGAAGGGCTATGTTATGGATTGCCGCTACTTGAACGGGTTTTTTGAAATGAATCATTTGGTTTTCTCTGCGTTCTTTGCGTCTCTGCGGTGAGTTTTTACTTTTTGAGATAAACAAAATGTTCACAGGAATCATACAAGCCGTCGGGACCATCGCCGCGCTGGAAAACCGGGGTGGTGACATGCGTATCGGCATTCACACCGGCAAGCTGCCGATGGAGGATGTCGGCCTCGGTGACAGCATTGCCGTCAGTGGCGTCTGCC
>JAOTTU010000104.1 GCA_029864225.1 Gammaproteobacteria bacterium
TTCCGCCTGCACGGCAGTGGCATGGTAGCGATCTTCCCAGTAGGCGCCCTTGCGCGACTTCCGACGATTGAACTGCTGGGCGACCCGACCGGCAATCAACTGCATGCTGGACGCGATCTCCCCGCCTCCCTGGTCCCTGACCAGCAGATGGATATGGTTCGAGGTCACGACATAATTCAGGACACACAGGCCGTAGCGCCGGCGCGCCTGATACAGCCAGTACACCCAGGCACGGCGATCCCTGGCGAACCTGAGCAGGAACTGCTGTTTGTGGCAGCGATGGGTGATGTGCCAGACGTGGCCGGCGAGATAATAGCGATTGGCGCGGGGCATGGGCTTCCTCCTTGAAGCTGCATTTTCAGGCCTGAAAATGATGATTTAGGCCCATAGATTAACCAAATAGATGCACTTATTGCTTTAGGATCATTCTGATAAAGAGGTCCGACCCCACCCCCCCACCCCCCACAGGATGTAAAGATTCGACGGCCCCTGCCGATCAACTGAGGAATCAGTAAATAACTGAAAACACGAAAAATAGGCGGTTATCAGATGCTTAGTAATTTTTTGAACAGCCTGCGGGATGCCTGGTCGATGAATTCGTATGCCACCGACCACGTCAACCTGTATGCACAGAAACTTGTGGTCGACCAGGCGCGGGGGGGACTGATGACGCTGAGCCTGATCCTGTTCGTCCTGTTCAGCATGGAAACCTTCATGTTCATGCACTTTGGTTACAGCCGGAATCATGTCTACACGGGTTCGCTACTGGTGCTGCTGTCGATGCACATGTTTTTCTCGGCCCATGCCACCCGTGATGCGCGCACCATTTATATGCTGGGCACCATCCTGCTGCTGATCAGTGGCACCGCCTTCGTCCTGCTGGCGCACCAGACCGGGACCTTCAGTCTGGCACTGTTCGCGGGTATCACCATGCTGTTCATGGTCATTCCCATTGTCCCCTGGGGGCTGCGCGAGGCCATGCTGGTGCTGGCGCTGGTCTATAGCACGTTCACCATCTCCACCTGGTCTTCCAACCGCGAATTCGACAGCCAGATGCTGTGGGCACTGCAGTACATCATGCTGGGAGCCGGGCTGATCAGCCTCGCGATGGTGGTTCGCAATACCACGGTGCGCAAGATGGACATCCGTACCCGCTATGACCTGGAACTGGCCAACAGGAAGATGCTGCACCTGTCCAACAAGGACCCGCTGACCGGGGCCTGGAACCGGCGCTATCTGAATAACAATTTCAATGAACTGACCAGCAACTGGCACCATGAGGGACGTACCTATCATTTCGCCTTTCTGGACCTGGATGACTTCAAGCCCATCAATGACACCTACGGGCATGACTTCGGCGATGAAGTCCTGCGCAATATCAGCACCATCATCAGCGACAGGCTCGGCGAACAGGGCTGTCTGGTGCGCATGGGAGGGGATGAATTCGCCCTGCTGTTCCATGATGATGACCCCGAGACACTGATCGGGGACTGCCTGAAAGCGGTCAATCGTTCATTGACGCCCCCCGGCAAGTACAAGCACATGAAGGTCGGCGTCAGTCTGGGGCTAGTCAGCGTGCCACCCGGGATAGATGCGAACCAGGAATACATCTACCGTGAGGCCGATACCTCCCTGTACCAGGCCAAGGAACGCAAGAACAGCGAAGCCGGCAACCTGAACCTTGTCAGCCGCACCCTGGCCGCCTGAACCACCCGTGCCGTGCCGGCGGCGGCGGGTCGTTTACCTGCACACCCACCTCTCCTGAAACGGCTGCCACCCCGGCTTGGCAACTCAAGTCTGTGCCATTTCTGCCGATGTGAAGCCTAAGGGAATCTCATTCAAGACAATGAGATAGTGTTGCAATCGCCAACAGGCCGGGAAGCGGCCGCGGCGCAGAGTGACTCCGGCAGCGGGCCAGTATTCCCGTCTCCGGCTTCAGCAAGGAGTGGACTATGGGGGCCCTGGCCGCCGCAATTCAGAGGTTCTACCCGGTTGCCAAGACCCGGCGCATCGGGCCGATCGGGCTCGAGTGCTCCCTGTCCGAACTGCACATGGTGCAGATGGCAACCGACAGCGACGGCTCCCTTGTTGTGACCGCACGGGCTTCGCTGCCCTATGGTGCACCGCGCGAGGAAATGCTTGCCTCACCGAAGCGGATGCGTGAGCTGGTTCATCGAGCCCTCAATGCGGACCGCTTCCAGGGCCGGCTGGTTGTCTCCATGCTGCCGTCCTCGGCGACCCGCATCCAGTCGCTGAACTACCAGGTCAGGGACGGCCAGCCGGAGTCGGATGCCATTCTTGCCCTGCTTGCAGAACGCCTCGACGGCGAGTTGTCCGACTACGTCATCGACTATATCCCCGTCAGGACCGCGACCCGGAACGAGGACCGTCTTGCCATTGTGGCCATAGCCAGCAAGGAGGCGGTGATCGCCTACCTGGAGACACTGCGCAAGTGTGGACTGATCGCGGGCAGCCTGGAGATCGGACCCTCGGCGATCCGCCGGCTGGTCAGCGCCATCGGACGCAAGGACAGCCACGAGAACGTGTTGACAATCAATTTCGGGCGTCGCTCGAGTTACCTCAGCGTGATTTCCGGTTCCCGGCTGATATTCGACCAGCAGGTCAAGTTCGGTGAGATCGAACTGCTGGAAGAGATTGCGACCACACTGGACATGTCCGTCGACTCGGTTCACGGACTGGTCAACAAGGCCAGCTTCGATCCGCAGTCAGCGGCGGCACAGGCCCCGGGATCCAGGTTTGATATCGACGCGTCCGAAACCCTGATGGAGATCGTCAAGCCGATCTTTGTCAGGATGGCGGAAGAAATCAACCGGGCCCTGATATACACCACATCACAGACCCGCGGACAGGCGGTGAGGCGCATCTACCTGCTGGGCAGTATCGCGCGCTGGCATGGCATGGATCAGCTGCTGAACAGCCTTGTGAGGTTGCCGGTCGAGACCATCCCCAACCCGTTGCAGACATTCTATCGGGAGGGCACCCCGGACAAGATAATCAATGAGCAGGCCAAGCCGGAACTCGCCCTGGCCACGGGCCTGGCACTGAGGGGAATGCTGGATCATGGCAGAGATTGACCTGATACCCGGTGCCTACCGCAAGCGGATATGGCTGCAAAGCTGGTTCGTACGCCTGGGTGCGGCACTTGCAGGCATTGTTGCGGTCTCGATAGTCACCTATTTCTACCTGGCATCGCTCAACCAGGACGTGAACATGGAAGTCAGCGAATTACAGTCCAGCCAGGAGATCAGCAACCAGCAGCGCGAAGAACTCAAGCAGTTGCTCGATAAAAAAACCGGCTTTGAAGGCCAGCTGGCCCTGTTGAGGGGATTGCGCAGCGGCGCGGCCGCCCCGGAAATGTTCCTGACGCTTGACAGCGCCCTGCCGAACGGGGACGTGTGGTTCCTGGACTGGGAATTCCAGCGTGCAGGCTCCATGGTCAAACAGGAAGATGAAAGCGTCAATACCGGCTATTTCATTATCATACAGGGCGGCAAGGACAAGGAGACCACCGAGGCCTGGAAGATCGATACACACATGAATATCCGGGGACAGGCAAAGGACCACTCGGCCCTGTCGCGGTTCGTCAAGCGTTTGTTCGAGCAACCCGAAATCAAGGATGTACGGATACTCAATACCTCGCGCCCGCAAGGCAGTGGGATGGTGGAATTCAGGCTGGCGGTTATCGTCAGGAACCAGGCAGTTGGCAGCTGATGGACAAACTGCTCGAAACCCTGGAACCCCGCGTGATCCTGCTGCTCATGGGTGCCGCCGCCCTGCTTGCTGTCGCGGCACTGTTTTCCTATGGCATCTGGCCAGGGGTGAGGGACTATAACGAGTCGGTCCATTCCAGGACAGTCCTCGCGAAGGTCGTCGAGAGCAGTAAAGCACTCGATACAGAGCTCTCCAGTCTGCGCGTGGAGGTGGAATCTCTTGAACAACAGCTGCACGGTGACACTGCGAAACTTCCCGAGAACCAGCTCGAGGCCTTCATCATCGGCCGACTCCAGAGCATCTCCTGGCGCAACAACATGCAACTGCTCGGCGTCAAGCCCGGCAAGGGCAACAAGGTGCACATATTCGAGGAGGCTCTCTTCGAAGTCGAGATTTCCGGCGATTATTTCGATCTGTTCAACTGGCTGCAAGACCTTGGCGAGGACCTTGGCTTCGTCGTGGTAAAGCATTTCACCATCAGGCCGCTAGATCAGAAAGAGACAAATCCGCGGTTGAACGCGAAATTAACCATTGTTTCCTATAGAGAGTAATCCGATGCGCAGACCGGTTGCCATCAGTGCCCTGACCGCTGGCCTTCTCGCCAGCCTGCTGGGTGTGTGCCAGGCAGAACAAGCACGGATCGTACTGCAGACCAATCCGTTCGAACGGCCGGCTGTCCAGGAGAAACAGGCAAATGAGGTGCTGAACAGCAGGCAAGCTGCAGCTGCAACACTGCAGCTGCGTGCCACCATGGTGGCCGGCGCCAACTCACTGGCCAATATCGGCGGCATGATTGTCGGGATAGGCCAGGAGATCGACGGTTACCAGCTTATTAATGTCCAGGAGCGCCGTGTTGTCCTGAGCAAGAACGGTACAACAAAAACCCTGTCGGTAGATGATTAGCATGGAACATCAAAAGACCTGCAGCAGATGGATTGCGGTACTCGCGCAGGCACTGGCCGTTGTTCTGCTGGCGCTGGCACTAAGTCCGGCGGCGACGGCCGAGGAGGCTGATGCCATGCAATCACAGGGAACGCTGGAACCCCAGCCGCTCATGAAGGACGGGAAAATATCGCTCACTCTGCGCGATGTTCCCATCTCCGAGGTGATGGAGATGCTATCGCGGACGTCACGGACAAATATCCTCCTCTCGGAGGGCGTCATCGGAACGGTCTCGGTGAACCTGTACAACGTGGATGCCGACGAGGCGATCCACTCAATCGCCAGGGCTGCCGGTTTTGAAGTCGAGAAACGGCGTGGCAGTTATTTCATCGTACGCCGCAACGAGGCCGGCAAACACGCGCCTGGCGGACCGACACAGCTGCGCACCTTCAAGGTCCAGTATTCAGATCCTGTCGCCATTGCCGGCATTCTCGAAAACTATCTTTCCAGTATCGGGCAGATCACAACGCTGCCCGAACGCAAATTGATCGTCGTCGAAGACACACCACATTTCATCGATCGCATAGCGGCGCTGCTGACCAAGCTCGACAAAAAGCCCATGCAGATCCTCATCGAGGCCAAGATCCTGGAAATCGGTCTGAAAGACACCGAATCCTTCGGCCTCGACTGGTCAAGGCTGTTCGAAGCCGATAACGGCAGCGGTATATTCGGCGTGCAGGGCCTGTCCAACCCCGGGTCGCCTGGCCTGTTCTTCGAACTCGTGACACCGGATGTTGAGCTGTTTCTCGAAATGCTCCGTACTCGCGACCGCCTGCGTACCCTGTCGACACCGAAGTTACTGGCGCTCGAGGGCCACGAGGCCGAGACCATTATCGGTGACCGCCTCGGTTATAACGTCACCACCACCATCGACGGCGTGACCACCACGTCTACCGAATTCCTGGAATCCGGCGTCATCCTCAAGGTCAAGCCCTCGGTCGACGAACAGAACCGGATACTGCTCAACATCCATCCCGAGGTCAGCACCGGCTCGGTCTCGGATGATGGTATACCGAACCAGACGACCACCGAGGTGTCCACCACCATGCTGGTGGACAGCGGCCAGACCGCCTTCATCGGCGGCCTGATCAAGCGCAGCGCCCAGCAGACCCGCGAGGGCGTGCCCGTATTGGGCGACCTGCCCGTGTTGGGCGGACTGTTTTCCAACCGCGCCATCAGCAGCGTCAACACCGAACTGGTGGTTCTGATCACGCCATACATCATCGATAACGACAAGGTCGCCATAGACCAGGGCATGAGGCAGCGTGTCAACAGCATAGCCCAGGACCTCGAGGTGCAACCCGTGAAGATCAACCGGAATCTCGAAAAACTGGACTATTTCGAGGACATGATCGACCGCGGAACGACCGAAGCGCAGGCAGCGAACAGTAACAACGCCCCTCTTTATTCCATTCTCGACGACTAGCCTGGCAGGCCGCTGACGCAGCTTCCGCCCAGGCACAGTCGCGCCTGCGAGGCGTTCCTACTGCAATTTCACCGACCTTTGTAAGCGCCTCGCTGGCGCGATTATCCGCACGGAAACACATGGAAAGATTACGTCGGAAATGTGAATCAAAGTGGCAGGTTGGGCAAAGCATAGCGTGCCCAACACTGTATTTTGATGGGCACGGCCTGACGGCCTTTGCCCATCCTACGGGGGTAAAATCCAGCAATTAGCACTAAGTCGAATTAACAACCTAGGCGGTGGCGATCATCTTGGCACCAGCGATTGCCAGCACCAAGGCCAACACCTTGCGCAGGTGCATCGGCGCCAGGCGGCGCGCACCCAGCTCTGACCCAATCAATCCGCCAACAAGGGCCGTGACCACCAGTATCGGGATACCGGCCGGCCAGTGCGTTGTGGTGCTGGCATAGCCGGCCAGTGCCGCAACGGAATTCAGCAGAATGAAGGCCGCGGCAATAGGGACGCTGCCACGCATACTGGCCCAGTGAAGCAGCAGCAACAGCGGACTGAGAAAGATCCCTCCCCCGACACCGGTCAGACCCGATACCAGACCGAGTATGGCACCGACCGGCAGCGAGACCCACAGCGAAGGCGCCTGAATGCGGTCACTGTCACCCCCTTCCCGTAACACACTCCACATTGCCAGCAGCAGTGCGAGCCCTACCATGACGTGGTAGGCACTGGAATTGATGGTATAGGCGCCACCGATGAACGCCATGGGAATCGAGGCCAGCGCAAACGGCATGAACAGACGCCAGCTGAACGGACCGACCCGGGA
>JAOTTU010000009.1 GCA_029864225.1 Gammaproteobacteria bacterium
GAGGGCGAGACCGGTGAGCAGGACCAGGAGTCGGAGGGTAAGAGCGGCGAGCAGCAGACCGAAGGCGAGTCCGGTAAGCAGGACCAGGAGGCCGAGGGCGAGTCCGGTGAGCAGGACCAGGAAGCCGAGGGTCAGACCGGTGAAGAGGAGCAAAAACCTGAAGCTGAGTCGGGTATGAAGGACGCTTCCGGTGAAAAATCGGCCGGCGCTGAGGAAGAACCCGAAAGTGAGGCCGGTAGTGAGGAAAAACAGCAAGATAAGGGCGATTCGGGCATGCAAGCGGTGCAAGATGATGGTAATGTACCCATAGATGAAAATGATGAAGGGCCGGGGCCTCTGGAAGAGGGTGATGCCGGAGGTGAAGACGAGACCCAGGACCGGCAGGACAGCGGAAGTGTGCTGGATCTGTCGGGCGGTTTGAGAGACAAGCCCGATGAACTTACCGGGGAGGATGCGGCGGCAAGTCAGGCTGTGGACCAGTTCGACCAGATGGAAACCGGGCTGGGCGGGGAGGACCGGGAAGCAGCTCCCGGAGGTTTGCCTGACCCCGAGGGTATTCCTGGTTCAGGCATTCCCATGATCATGCTGGAGCAATGGCTGGAACGTATTGAAGGTGATCCGGCCTATCTGCTGCGCAATCAGTTCATGATCGAGGAGCGCCAGGCAATGGAACAATACGGTCGCACATTGATGGAGAACCGGCCGTGGTGATTGGAGCTGTAGTCAATTAGTAAGACTGAAGCGGGGGCAAAGGTTTGCATAGAATAAATAGTTCAAGGATTTGCATCATCTGTCTGTTGACTGGTGTGCTCACCAGCGTTAGCCAGACCAGCGCCGGTTTTTCCTTCGGCAATTCCAGTCAGCAACCCGGCAACAGCGCGCGAACCACCGATAACCGGCCCTGGGGTAACATCGGGGCCTTCAAACCCGCTCCCATCTATGAACAGCAGCAGCCTGCCGGCAGCCCTGGATATTATCCCGGTGCAGTCCCTGGCAGTGGCTGGCCGGCAGCGCAGAACTCGTATCCTCCGTATGGCAGCCAACGCCCCGCAGGCGCAGGCACGGCCTCGGAACTGCCCCATGTTGAGGTCGAATTGGGTTCCAAGTGGCCCTACGAACAGCAGAATGTCATTTATACGGTAAGAGTGGTCAGCAGCCAGAATCTCAAGACCCTGGATTCCATCCTGCCGACTATCGATGGGGCGATACTGGAGAAGATCGACGGACCTGTTGCCAGCCTGCGCAAAGACAAACATAGTGGTGCGCAGGAGATCAGTAACGAATACCGGTTCAAGCTGACGCCTCTCAGGTCCGGCGAAATCATTGTGCCCGAGATCCGCTTCACGGGCAGTTATGCCCCCGGCAATCAGCATCGTGGTATGCCGGGTAGTCCCCATTCCGGCGGCAATGAATCCTTCACCATCTCCTCCGACGCTCCTGTGAAGCTGCGGGTGCGGCCGGCCGACCCATCGGTGACACCCTGGTTACCCTTGCATAGCCTGAAACTGTTATCGAACCTGCAGCAGGAGCATGCGGTAAAAGAGGGTACGCCAGTGACCCTGATACTCGAGATGACGGCCAAGGGTGCACTGGGCAGTCAATTGCCCTCGCTGGAGAAACAGCTCGGTGGCCCCGACTACCGGGTCTATCGTGATGCAGTCAGCGTCAACAACGGCATCTCGGATGACGGTCGCCACCTGATCGGGAGTCGCAAGGAAACCTATACCCTGATACCCCTGAAGGACGGCTGGATAGACCTGCCCAGTATCAAGGTCGCGTGGTGGGATGTCGCTATGGATGCACCCAGGGTGGCCGAGCTGGCCGGCTATGACAATGAGGGCCCGGTACAGACGTCAGCGCAGTCGCAGGGGGCACGCGAAGGCAGGTCCTATCCCGTTTATTTCTGGTTTCCGCTGATGCTCACCCTGGGTCTGATCCTGGGCTACTGGCTGGGCGTCTGGTCACGGACGCGCCCGCTGCTGGAATGGGTCGGTCACAAGGCACGTGCCGCGCTGCTCTCGATGAAACGTCTGGGAATGAAACAGGTGCAGACGGTGAACCAGGTGATTTCACCATTACCCTATCTGAACAAGCTGCGTATGGGCCTGGCGGCTGTCATGCCGATACGCGCCAAGATCTGGCTATGTACCCGTTGTGTCCAGGGCGAGGATGATCCGGATGCCTGGTGCCAGGAGTTCAAGAGCCGTATTTGCCAGCACCTCAATATCACCTCACAGACCCCACTGCCGGTGATCGCGGAGAAGCTCATCGAGGCCAATCCCCAGGTGGACCCGGTGCGCATGCGCGCCCTGATCCAGTCACTGGATGGCGCGATCTATGGTTCCAAGCCCATCGACTTCCTGGTCTGGAAGAAGGACTTCGGTAACCAGCTGCGGCCGCGTGCGCAGCTGCGCCGCTACCGCCGCTACCGCCAGCTGCAATCCACACTGCCCGAGTTGAACCCGCGTTCGGCCTAAGCAATACTGTTTCCCATTAATATCCCCTGGAGCGACGTTGGTCGAGACCTGTGCGTGCAGTATTACCTGTCTGCATGGGTTTTCATGTAATGAACGAACAGTCACAGAAACACCTTGACCGCATGCTGGAGGCGCGGCCTGCTGACCAGCAAGCGGTGCTGGCCAAGGCCGCCCAATGGGCGATGGACTCGCACCAGGGGCAGGAGCGTGCCTCCGGCGAGCCCTACTACCACCATGTCCTGGCGGTGGCCGAGATCCTCAACGATCTGAAGCTGGATTACGAAACCCTGGCGGCGGCGATGCTGCACGACGTGGTCGAGGACACCGCGGTTACCCTTGAGGACGTGAAGGCTGAATTCGGCCCCGTGATCGCCAGCCTGGTGGACGGGGTGACCAAGATGGAGCAGATCGGGGAGTTCCAGGATCTCGCCCTGGCGGGCGTCAGGGAGCACCACCAGGCGGAGAGCCCGCGCAAGTTGTTGCTGGCCATGGCCGAGGACGTGCGCGTGGTGCTGATCAAGCTGGCCGACCGCCTGCACAACATGCGTACCCTGAAATACCTGGACCCCGAGCGCCAGCGGCGCATTGCCCGGGAGACCCTGGATATCTACGCGCCGCTCGCCAACCGCCTGGGTATCTGGCAGATCAAGTGGGAACTGGAGGACCTGTCGCTGCGCTACCTCGAGCCCGAGGCCTACACCACGCTGGTGGCCCAGCTCAAGGAGACCCGGGAAGAGCGCGAGCGTTACATCGAGAAGGTCATTGGAATACTGGATGCCGAGATGAAAAAGGCGGGCATCAAGGCGGCCATCAGCGGCCGCTCGAAACACATCAACAGCATCTGGCGCAAGATGCAACGCAAGCACCTTGATTTCGAGCAGATCTTCGACATGCGTGCGGTCCGGATCCTGGTCCAGGAGGAGAAGGACTGTTATGCCGCGCTTGGTGTGGTGCACGGCCTCTGGCGCCACATCTCCAGGGAGTTCGACGACTACATCGCCAACCCCAAGGAGAATCTGTACCGCTCGCTGCATACCGCGGTGGTCGGGCCCGAGGGCCGCACCCTGGAGATCCAGATCCGCACCGAGGAGATGCACCGCCATGCCGAACTGGGTGTCGCGGCCCACTGGCGCTACAAGGATGGCGGTCACTTCGATCCCGGCTACGAGGAGAAGATCTCCTGGCTGCGGCAATTGCTGGAGTGGCAGGACGAGGAGCACACGGCCAACGACTTCGTCGACCGCTTCAAGACCGAGGCGTTCCAGGAGCGCGTCTATGTCCTGACACCGCAAGGCAAGATCATCGACCTGCCGCAGGGCGCCACACCGCTGGATTTCGCCTACGAGGTGCACACCGAGGTGGGTCACCGCTGCCGCGGCGCCAAGGTCAACGGCCGCATCGTGCAACTGACCACTGAACTCCATAACGGTGATCAGGTCGAGGTGCTGACCACACGGCAGGGCGTGCCGAGTCGTGACTGGCTGAATCCACACCTGGGCTATCTCAAGACATCGCGTGGACGCGCGCGGGTACGCTCCTGGTTCAAGCACCAGGACCACGAGCAGAATGTCAGCGCCGGTCGCGCCATCCTCGACCGGGAGCTGCACCGCCTGAGTGTCACCGGCCTGTCGATGGAGAAACTCGCCTCGCGGCTCAAGTTCCAGCAGGTGGACGAACTACTCGCGGCACTCGGGGGCGGTGATATCAATACCGGTCAGTTGGCCAATGCCGTCAATGACCTGATTCCGAGGCCGGAAGTGCAGGAGGTGGAACTTCCCCGCAGGACACGCAAAAAGCGACCGGTCGAGCCGGGCGGGTTCAAGATCCTGGGTGTGGGTAATCTGCTGACAACAACGGCACGCTGCTGCCACCCGGTGCCGAATGATCCCATCGTGGGTTACATCACCCGGGGCCGCGGTGTCACCATCCACCGCCAGGACTGCGGCAATGTCCTGCGCCTGCAGGGTCAGGACCGGGGCCGGCTCATCGAGGTGGATTGGGGACTGCCATCGGACGAGGGCTATCTGGCCGATGTCTCGATCGAGGCCTATGATCGCCCCGGCTTGCTGCGTGACATCACGGCCGTCCTGGCCAATGAAAAGATCAACCTCAGCGGTGTGCATACCGGTACCGACATGAGCGACGGCATAGCGCGTATGAGCCTGACCCTGGAGATCGCCGATATCGGGCAATTGAGCCGTGTGCTGACACAGATCGGGCAATTGCCCAACGTGGTCGAGGCGCGACGCAAGGTGTGATGCTCAATTGTACAAATGATTCACCGCAAAGACACAAAGGGCTCAAAGACATTAATTACAATAATTCCTAACCGCAGAGACGCGGAGGACGCAGAGACAAAATTATTTGTTGAAAGAATTTTCTGTCGTTTCCGTATAAGCGTGTAGGTTGGGCAAAGGAGCGAAGCAACGTGCCCAACGGTATATTTACTATATTGGGTACGCTGCGCTTTGCCCACCCTACAAATTCTCTGGACATTTGTTGAATTATTTTATTGATCTTCTCCGTGATCTCGGCGTCTCTGCGGTGAAATCAGTTCAACATGGCTTGCACAATGTTGTCGAACCGGCCTGATTGAAACGTCGGAGCTAGAATCCAGTTGATGTTCGGGGCCTGTTCGCCTCCGAATCTGTGTGAGCTTCCCGACACCTAGGTTACAGAGTATTCCGGGCACATAGGTTACACAATTTGGCATTTGGGGAGGTCCTCAGATGCCCTGGAAAGAGTGTAATCGTATGGACGAAAGACTCCGCTTTGTGGCCCGCCTGCTCGATGGCGAGAAGATGGCTTCGCTGTGCCGGGAGTTCGGCAACTCCCGCAAGACGGGCTACAAAATATTCAATCGCTACAAGGACTACGGCATCCGTGGGCTGGAGGAGCGGGCCCGGAGCCCCTACCGGCATCCCAACAAGCTGGCGTTCCAGCTCGAGACGGCCATTCTGCGGATCAAGCGGAAACATACGAACTGGGGCGCGCCCAAGATCCGCGAGAAGCTCATCAAGCGATACCCCGGGATCAAACCACCGGCCACCAGCACGGTCCACGCCACGCTGGACCGACACGGCCTGAGCCGGCTCGCCGTCTGGTAGTTACGACTCGGTATCGCCATCGAGCGTATCCAACCCGGCCATCCCCAGCAGAACGGCCGCCACGAGCGGATGCACCTGACGCTCAAAAAAGAGGCGACCTGGCCACCGAGCTACAACTTTCTGCAGCAACAGGGCCGCTTCGATGACTTTGTCGAGGGTTACAATAACGACCGGCCGCATCAGGCCCTGGGCGGCAAATACCCGGGTGAGGTGTATACACCCTCGGCGCGTGAATACCACCACCCGGATGTCCCGGAGTACCCGTTTCACGACCGGACAATACAGGTTGCCCAGTGCGGCAGAATCTGCGTGGGTCGGCGCAAAATCAACCTCAGCACCATCTTTTGGGGGTCAGTATGTCGGTATCCGGGAGGTCGCTGACCAGGTCTGGCTTGTCAGCTTCATGGACTATCATCTAGGCTTCCTTGATCAAGACGAGAACCGGGTGGAGCCTGTGGGTCACAACCCATTCGCCCCGAATGTGTTACCCATGTCCCCGGAATAAAGTGTTACCTATGTGACCGGTAAGCACCCAAGAATGAGTGGCGTCCCGGAGAGGATTCGAACCTCCGACCTAGCGCTTAGGAGGCGCTTGCTCTATCCAGCTGAGCTACCGGGACCCTGTTGCGGCAAATCGAAAAAGGCCAGACCCGGGTCTGGCCAACGATGATTGGTGGAGCCGAGGAGGATCGAACTCCCGACCTTCGCATTGCGAACGCGACGCTCTCCCAGCTGAGCTACGGCCCCGTAGGTTTAACAGGCATTAGGTGAATAGCCTCAAGGTGGTGTGATTCTAGCATTGAGGCCGCCGTTACTTCCATACACGGTTGAACAGCGTAGCGGTCAGCGATTGCTTTGCTCCGGGATATGGCAAGAGGAACCCGTTAGGAGGGCAGCTGACTACGAGTGAACTTGCCTGGGCCTGGAAAGCGCTGCCTCGATATCGATCACCTTGTTGACGATTTTCTGGATGTCGACGATATAGGCGTCTTCATACAGCAAGGACCGAATTTTGTTGATTCGATTGGTGTCAATCTCGGTATTTTCGGCTGATTGGTCAAGCATAGCGGGTCCAGGTTCTCTTATTGAATTATCTCATTTAATGTTTGATTGTTTTATACGTTAATCCCTGACACATGAAGGTTATCGTCAGGGGGATCAGGGAGTTTAGTCGCATATTGTGGTGTGGCGCACAAAGCGACAATTCCGTGATACAGGCGCCTGGTTCTAGGTTTTTTTAGTGTTGCCGATCACATTGTATTCAACCTGGATACGCCAGCTCGCACGCTATAGACCGCTCACCGGGAACTGCGTTCGGCAGCGTTCATATCCGGAATTAGACCCTTCAACCACAGTTCCTGATACTTCCGACGACTGCAACCACGAGCTGCGTGGCCTTTCGAAGTTATCTACCTGTGTTTGCGGTATCATCTTGACTGGTTGCGGGGACACGCTGGCGGGATATTTCGGGCGTGGTTGTTATGTGGCTGTTATAATGCAAGTTAGACTTGATAATGATAATTCTTATTGAATCCATACATAATGAAAAATAAGTGCATATAAACCATATGCTTGGAATATAGTGACGAAAAATTGACAGGGTAGTCGTGCAATGGCTTAATATCAGCTTGTAGGCCGAATAAAAAACATTAAAATAGTCGGGTATTTCAATACGATCCGACCGGATAATTCCTCAGGTAAATCAAATGCTCAATGACCCCAAGGTCCTGATAATCGAGGCGGACAAGGAGAACGGGAAGGAACTGCAGGCGGTTCTCAAGTTCATCAATCAGTCCCCGATTTATGTCGGTGACTGCTCGCAGTGGCAAGATGTCCTCGAGGGGGCGGGGGACATCCTGGCGGTCATGGTGGGGTCGTGTAAGGCAGAGCGCATGCTCACCGCACTGCTGAATGAAATCCACCAATACAATGAACACCTTCCGATTTACCTGCTGGCCGAAAAAGGCAAGGAACCCACGGTCACCATCGATACCGGGTCCTGCATTCTCGGGCGCCTGGATATCCCCCCGAACTACGCGCAACTGACCAGCGCCATGCACCAGGCTGAGGTCTATGCAGAATCGCACCGTGGCGCGGGTCTCGCGCAGCGGCCTGTCGGCTTGTTCCGCAGCCTGGTGGGCAGCAGTCGTGCCATTCAGAATGTCAGGAAAATGATTGAACAGGTCGCCGATAGCGAGGCAAATGTCCTGATCCTGGGGGAGTCCGGTACCGGCAAGGAGGTCGTGGCACGCAACCTGCATTACCATTCATCGCGCCGGGGTAGGCCGTTCGTGCCGGTGAATTGCGGGGCAATACCCGGCGACCTGCTTGAATCCGAACTGTTCGGGCATGAGAAAGGGGCCTTTACCGGCGCCATCAGCGCGCGCGAGGGCCGTTTTGAAATGGCCGAAGGCGGCACCCTGTTCCTCGATGAAATCGGTGATATGAGTCTTGCTATGCAGATCAAGATCCTGCGGGTGCTGCAGGAACGGACCTTTGAGCGGGTTGGCTCCAACAACAGCATCACCTCCAACGTGAGGATTATCGCCGCAACCCATCGTGATCTGGAAAGCGCAATCATTGAGGGCGAGTTTCGCGAGGACCTGTTCTACCGGCTCAATGTCTTTCCCATCGAGATGCCGCCATTACGGGTGCGGGTCGAAGACATTCCGCTGCTGGTCAACGAATTGGTACGCCGTATCGAACATGAGAAACGCGGATCTGTCAGGCTGTCACCGGGTGCCATCTATGCCCTGTGTCAGTACAACTGGCCGGGGAATGTACGCGAACTCGCCAATCTGATTGAACGCCTGGCGATCCTCCATCCCTATGGTGTAGTGGAGGCCAGTGATCTTCCCGACAAATTCAGGATCGATGACGAGGAACTCGACCCGGAATTGCTTGGAGATGCGCTGATCGGTTCCCCCGTAACGTCACATGATCTGGACCCAAGGCTGCCGCGCGACGGGCTCAACCTCAAGGAGCACCTCAGTAGCCTCGAAATCAATTACATCAAACAGGCACTGGAAGACTCGGGTGGGGTGGTGGCGCATGCGGCGAAACGCCTCGGCATGCGTCGCACCACACTGGTTGAGAAATTACGTAAATACCGGTTACAACGTACGCCCACTGCGTCATGACTCTGACGCCTGATTAAATCACTCGGGCGAAATTCCTTCGTAATGCTGCAGTTGCTGTCTGTCAGGACAGGGGGCTTTATACGCCCCCGGTCCTGTGCTAACGTTCGCCCATAATAAATACTAAATAATAAATAAAAAACGGGGCTGACCTAGTGCTAATTACCGTCTGATTTTTTCTTGCAAGTGCGCACGGCGTGGCAGGTTCGCCTGTGAATGCCGCAATGCCATTGCTTGTACGGGCTGCCTGGTGCGTCTTAACCGTGTGTGTTGCATAAAGCAAGAAGCACATCAACAAGCAAGCGAATGTCCAAAAAGAAGAAACAGCAGCGGGTGGTGATAAACAGATCTGTTGATGATCTGCAGCAGCGCTATAGACCAGGCCAGCAATTGAAGGAACACAACTATATCCTTCAAATCAGCAGCGATGACCTGGCATTTCTGGATGATTACCGTGTCGCACTTGCCGCGGGCGCGGCCCGGTTCGCCGAGATCTACTACAATTACCTTTTCGATAATCCCGATATTGCCGGGCTGCTGTATACGCATGAGCGCAACGGCGGAGATATCGGTGACCTTGTGCGCAGTGAACTGAAGTTCATGCTGGGCATTTTCCGCGCTGATAAGGCTGCGCGTGAGGCTGAACTCGTCGAGGTGGCGGACAAGCACATCGCCAAGGGTGCGAAGCCCGTCTGGGCCGTGGGGGCCTATCGCCTGTTCCTGGATTTTCTGCGCGAGCTGATCGTAGAAATGGATATTTCCCCGCTAGAGCGCAGTCGGCTGGAGTCGGTCATTCTGAAACTGGTCTTGCGCGATCTCGGCATGATGTCGGACGGCTACTGGCGTACCAGGCTGGATGAACACAGGGAAGAGTTCATGCATGTGTCAGCCCAGTACGACCGCATCGAGGAGCTGCTGACAGGGATACCCCATCTGCTCTGGAGCGTCGATGTCAAACGCAACCAGATAAACTATGCCAACTACCCGCTGCATGCACTTTATTCCAGCAATCTCGAGTCGCCATTCCCGTTTCTGGCAGATACGCACACCGAAGACCAGCAGCAGTTACTGACGGCCTGGCAGGAGGCGGTCAACGGTTGCGGTTCTTCCACGGAAGTACGTATGAGTCTGGCAAACGGGGCCGAACACTGGTACCGCTTGTCACTCTACCCCTCGCTGAGCAGGAGCGGCCGGTCCGGGCAGGTCTACTGTCTGCTTGAAGACATCAACACGGTCATCAGTGAGCGCAAGCAGCTGGAACAGCTAAGCACAACGGATAGCCTGACGCGCTTGCCCAACCGGGCCTTGTGGGCGGACCACATGAACATGGCGCTGGCGGCATCGCGCCGTGTTCCGGGTTCGCAGGTCGTGGTGATCTCTCTGGATATCAACCAGTTCAAGATGTACAACGACACGCTTGGGCGCAAGCTGGGGGATGCCCTGTTGCGAGAAGTGGCCAAGCGCCTCAACTCGGTCGTGCGGGAGTCGGATTCCCTTGCACGGCTCGGCGGGGACCAGTTCGGCATCCTGTTGCAACCTGTGAGTGATGCCCGCACTGCCGCAGAGCGCGTTATTACCCAGGTACTGGACAGCTTTGATGTACCCTTTAGCTGCGCTGGGAAGCAGCTATGCGTGAGTGTTACCCTGGGCGTCTCCTGTTTTCCGGACCATGGCACCCATGAAGAGGCCCTGCTGACGAGCGCAGAGACTGCCATGTACCGCGCCAAGCGCAATGGCCTGCCGTACCAGTTCTTTGATCCGGGAAGCGATGTCAGCCCGGTTGAACAGATACGCTACTCCGGCCAGATCCAGAGTGCACTCGATAACGACGAGTTTGAACTGTATTACCAGCCGCAGGTAGACCTGAGGACGGCGTCCATCACCGGGGCGGAGGCCTTGTTGCGCTGGCAGCATCCGCTGGAGGGTACCGTCCTGCCCCAGCGCATCATCCCGGTGGCTGAACAGCTGGGTATGATTTCCCCGATCACCGACTGGGTCCTGCTGACAGCTCTGCGGCAGTGCAAGGCCTGGACCTATCACGGCTCATCGGTGCCGGTGTCCGTGAATGTCTCCGCGCGGTCCTTCCAGAGTCCCCGTCTGGTCGACAAGATTCAGTGGGCCCTGGAGGAAGCCGGCGTCAGCGGAGAAAAACTCGAGATCGAGATCACCGAGGCGACGCTGATGATGGATCTGGAGCGCGCTACCGAGGTGCTGGCGCGTCTCAGTGACTTCGGCGTGACTGTCGCGATTGATGATTTCGGAACCGGCTACTCCTCCTTGTCCTACCTGAAGCGCCTGCCCATCCATACCCTGAAGATCGACCAGTCGTTCATCATGGATGTGGCGTTTGATAAACAGGATATAGCCATCGTCCGCTCGATCATTGATCTGGGACATAACCTCGACTACAAGGTGGTCGCAGAAGGTGTTGAGACCGGTATGGCCCTTGATATGTTGAACAGTCTCGGCTGTGATGCGGCCCAGGGATTTCATATCAGTCACCCGCTACCGGAAGATCAGTTCTCCGGCTGGCTATCGACCTCCGCCTGGTCCGGCTGACCTTTTTCCTCTGGTTATAGTTAATCCCCGGCCCGGCCGCTGCGCGGGGCACCTAATCCTGCGTCTAGCCCGTGTCAGCAGTCCATGCTGGACATCGGCCTGTTTCCGGTCGCAGTCCCATCACTCAAGTGGCGTAGAAAGGATGACGCTTGCGCCCCGATTGATCCCGTAAGCCAAAATTATGACGTTTTTATGACGCGGCGTGTTGTATGGCTTTCGTAAGCAATTAAATAATATAAACAGTAATTTACAAACGTTTTCGGTATGAATCATGGGCGCTTTCGATGTTGGTACGCCTATTGCAGTGTTATGTCCAGGATCAAAACAGTCGCGAAATTTGACGCGAATAAACTCGGGAACACGGCATTGGACACGACACTGAAAACCGATCACACGGACACATACCGGGGGGCACGGCACCGTGTTGCTCTCTGAGGTCAAGCTGGGACAGCGGGAGCAGACCCCGACATCGGCGGGTTACGGCCCGGTACAGACCATCGCGGTAACGAGTGGCAAGGGTGGCGTCGGTAAAACGAATATAGCCGTGAATCTGGCGCTAGCGCTGGCAAAGGAAGGTTGCCGGACCATGTTGCTGGACGCCGATAACGGCATGGCAAATGTCGACGTCCTTCTGGGGCTGCAACCCGAAGTCAACCTGCTCGATGTACTGAGTGGCAGACACCAGCTCGACGATATCATCATCAATGGTCCCGATAACCTGCTGATTATCCCGGCCTCATCCGGGATCAGGAAATTGCCCAGTTTCGGTATCCAGGAATGTGCGGGCATCGTGCGCGCATTCAGCGAGTTTGACCAGACCATCGACAGTCTGGTGATCGATACCGCGACCGGCATTTCGGAGAGTGTCGCTAGTTTCTGTGCTGCCTCCAGCGAAGTCCTTGTCATCGTCAGCAATGAACCCACCTCGGTGCATGACAGCATCACCCTGATCAAGATGCTGAATTCGGAATACGCCATTGCACGTTTCCATGTTGTGGCGAACATGGTGCTCACGGCCAGGGAAGGCACTGAGTTATTTCGAAAGCTGCTCTCACTGCTTGCTGATGAGCACAACGTGGTTATGTTCTATGCAGGCTACGTACCCAACGATGATGCACTCCGCAAGGCAGTAGCACACCGCAAGGCTGTCATTGATGCCTATCCCCGGAGCCGGTCTGCCATGGCATTGAGGAATCTTGCCAGGCGGGTCAATCACTGGCCACGTCCCGATCATCCGCGTGGTCATCTTGAATTTTTTGTAGAACGCTTGCTTCAACATAACAACGTCGAGATGGAGGAACTGTCATGAAAGGCAATACTGTAACTGTAGAGCTTAACCGTAAAGCAAATGATGAATTGGTTATATTGCATGAACCGCTGGTGAAACGCATTGCATATCACCTGATGAGCCGTTTGCCCCCGAGTGTCCAGGCAGACGACCTGATCCAGGCCGGGATGATCGGACTGATCGAGGCCTCGAGAAACTTTGATCCCGAGCAGGGTGCGAGTTTCGCTACCTATGCAGGTATCAGGATACGCGGCGCGATGCTGGACGAGATCCGGCGTACCGACTGGACGCCACGCTCGGTTCACCGCAAGGCGCGCGAGGTGGCTGAGGCGGTTCGCAAGATTGAAAACGAGAAGGGCCGTGATGCCCGTGATATCGAGGTCGCGGAGCAAATGGGTATCGGGCTGGAGGAGTATCATAAGATACTGCAGGATGCCACCGGCTGCCGAATCTTCAGTTTTGACGACCCCGGGTCGCTCGGCAGCGATGGCTACATCGGCCCGGAGCGTCAGCCAAACCAGCCGCTGGAGAGCCTGCAGAACAGGGATTTCAAGCAGGGCCTGGCAGAGGCGATCAAGGGTTTGCCTGAACGTGAACGCCTGGTCATGGCACTGTACTATGACGAAGAACTCAACCTGCGTGAGATTGGTGAGATACTGGGCGTGAGTGAGTCCCGGGTATGCCAGATACACGGACAGGCACTGATTCGTCTGCGTGCCCGCATGGAGAACTGGTTGCAGGACTGAGTCCGGG
Source organism: Gammaproteobacteria bacterium (assembly GCA_029864225.1). Lineage (GTDB taxonomy): Bacteria > Pseudomonadota > Gammaproteobacteria > UBA9214 > UBA9214 > CAMYJZ01. Next base: position 13,322 of record JAOTTU010000009.1, read on the forward strand.
TTGCGTGCCAATCAGACTCGTTCAGGAGCATGACATGGCCACTAATGAAACGGAATCATCCTGGTTTGCACGGCGTAACGGTGCCATCCGTGGCCCCTTTACAGTAGACCATGTCAAACGCTGTATCCTGCTCGGGCGTATCCAGATGAACGATGAGTTGAGCCAGGATGAACGCAGCTGGCGGCCACTAGCGGAATTTCCCGAGCTGTACCCGAATGAGCTGAACGCTGTCCCAGGATCAGAGGGCTACCAGCGCTTGCTCCTGGCGCGCAGCCAGGCCGATGAACGTGTTTCCGAACGTCGGCGGCGTGCCGGCGACAGACCATCAAACAGCCTGACAGAAAGACGTCGGATGTCGGACCGCCGCGGCGCATGGCTGGCCGGACTGCGGCATATGAACAGACACCCCCCCGGAAGACCATTTGATCCTCAGCCGCTGCGGGTCGTGTTGCTGGCCATGCTGCTGGCCACGTTAGTAATAGCCTATTTCAGCGCTTCCTCAAGATAGCCACGCGCTGCTGCCCGGATCTCCGGGACGCTTGCAGAGAATGATTCCGTGGTATACCGCCAGACCCTTACAGTATCCGACCAGTGGTCGCCGGGCAGTCCCGCCTTGAGCTTCAGGTGGGCAAGGAATTTTCCGGGTTCCGGTAATGATTTCCACACCGATGGCAGGAATGTGCCCCTGAACTCGTTGTCCTTTAATATCAGGCCGTCAACGCCTGGACGTAACTGCCTGACCAGGTCCAGTTCGGAATCAAAGTTGAATGCCTCGGCCTGCCCCAGGACAGATACCTGGATGGTGAGCGACTCGAGTTCATCGGCCTGCAGGGGTTTGAAGCGCGGGTCCTTGAAGGCGGCCGCGTAGGCATTGTGGCTGACGTCATCGACCAGCATGGTATGCGGCTCCAGGGAGCCGATGCATCCGCGCAATTTCCCCTCCTGTTCCAGGGTGACGAAACTAGCACGGCTCTCTGACAGCTTGTCCGGCAGGGCCTCGGGCGCAATGCGTACCGGCTGTCCGCACTCCAGGCCCGAGACGATCGAGTCGAGTGCGATCCCCAGCAGTGTCTCGCGCTCCGCAGGCAAGAATTCGGGGCTAGCGCTAATTGAAGACATAGGTGCCGTAGCCCACTACCTGGTCACGCGGTCCGGCCGTGTCCCCCGAATTGCGCTGATCGAGGGTGGTGGCTTTCAGGCCGTGGCGCTGCGCGAACAGCAGTAGTCCACTGACGGGGTTGCGGCCACAGGCCTGATCGAAGGCAATTCCCTGGTGGTCGAGTGCCTCTATCTGGCGGGTGGTTTCGCTGTCGAGCCGGGTAGCTGTTTCGTAATCATGATAGTGGCTCAGGTCCGAACTCACGATCACCAGGGTGTCAGGCCCGCTCCACAGGGCCTCGATGACCTCGCAGACCTCCTCGGCACTGGCATCGCCGACAACCAGCGGAACCACTGAGAAATCGTCCAGGGTGAGCTGCAGGAATGGCAGGTGCACTTCCAGGCTGTGTTCGAGGCGATGGGCCTCGTCGAGTACCTGTACCTGGGGTAGGTCGGTAATGGCCTCGATGGCTTCACGGTCGACAGCCACATTCCCCAGCGGGGTGGCGAAGGCGCTGGCAGAGGTCGCGGCCAGCCCCCTGAAGGCGACCCGGTGGGCAGGACCCAACAGCACGATGCGCCGGTAGTGGTGCCCGGACCTGAGCAGACGAGCATAACCCGATGCGGCAACCGGCCCGGAAAACACGTAGCCGGCGTGGGGGGCAATCATGGCGCGGGGTGCCGTGGCATCTGCAGGCGCGGCATGCAGATACCTTTCCAGCAGCCTGCGCAGCTCGTGCGGATCTGCCGGGTAGAAGCTGCCGGCCACGGCCGGTTGTCTTGTCGCAGTCACGGGTAGGCCATTCTGGCTGTTTCTCTTGCCTTGATTATTACTTAGGCAGAATGCGCTGAAATTGCAAGCGATCAGGTCGGTTGCCGCGTAGCGTGCTACAGGTGCTGGAGCACGATACCCGCAAGGGGGGGGATTGTCAGAGTGATGGAGTAGGGGCGACCCGACCAGGGGACTGCTTCGGCCTCCACCTGACCGCGGTTGCCGACATCCGAGCCCCCGTAGTAACCCGAGTCGGAGTTGAAACGTTCCTGGTAGCTGCCACCGGCGGGTACCCCGATGCGATAGTTGTGGTGTGGTACCGGGGTGAAATTCAGGGCGATGACCACGTAATCGTCGCCATCCCTGCGTATATAGCTGAGAATTGACTGCTCAGCGCTGTTGCAATCTATCCACTCGAAACCCGTGGACGAAAAATCGTGGCGATGCAGTGCCGGGAGTTCACGGTAGAGTTTGTTCAGGTCGCTGACCAGGCTCTGGACGCCACGGTGATACTCGTAGTCGAGCAGGTACCATTCGATACTTGTATCGACATTCCATTCGCAGCCCTGGGCGATTTCGTTCCCCATGAACAGCAACTTCTTGCCGGGCGAGGTGAACATGTAGGTATACAATAGGCGCAGGTTTGCAAACTGTTGCCAGTCGTCACCGCTCTGCTTGTACAACATGGAGCGTTTGCCGTGTACAACCTCGTCATGCGAGAACGGTAATACAAAATTCTCTGTAAATGCATATAGCAGGCCGAATGTCAGGTCGTTATGGTGGTACTTGCGGTGCACCGGGTCGTGCTGCATATAGTTGAGCGAGTCGTGCATCCAGCCCATATTCCATTTCATGCTGAAGCCGAGGCCGCCCATGTCGACCGGTCGACTGACACCGGGCCAGGCGGTCGATTCCTCGGCGATTATCATGGTTCCCGGGTATTCGGCATGGGTGACCGTGTTCAGTTCGCGCAGGAAATTTATGGCCTCGAGATTCTCGCGCCCGCCATAGATATTGGGCAGCCATTCACCGGTTTTGCGCGAATAGTCATGGTAGAGCATGGAAGCGACCGCATCGACCCGCAGGCCGTCGAGATGGAATTCCTCGAGCCAGTACACCGCGCTCGCCAGCAGAAAGTTCCTGACCTCGTTGCGGCCGTAGTTGTAGATCAGCGTGCCCCAGTCAGTGTGCTCGCCGCGGCGCGGGTCATGGTGTTCATACAGGGCAGTGCCGTCGAAATCCGCCAGCCCGAAGGCATCCCTGGGAAAATGGGCCGGCACCCAGTCCAGCAGAATCCCGATATTGTGCTGGTGGCAGTAATCGACGAAGTAGCGGAAATCATCCGGGTTGCCGAAGCGGCTGGTGGGTGCGAAATAGCCGGTGGTCTGGTAGCCCCAGGAAGCATCCAGCGGGTGTTCGGTCACCGGCAGCAGCTCGATATGGGTGAAGCCTGTTTGTTCAACATAATCAACAAGTTCGCGCGCCAAGCTACGGTAGTTCATGAACTGGCCCGCGGCATCCCGTTTCCAGGAGCCCAGGTGTACCTCGTAGATGGACAGGGGGCTGTGCTGCCAGTCCGAGTTGCGACGCTGGTGCAGCCAGTCGGCGTCCTGCCACTGGTAGCTGTTGTCCCGGGGTATCAGCGAGGCCGTGGCGGGGCGCAGTTCGAAGTGCTGGCCATAGGGATCTGTCTTCAGCAGGATCCTGTCCTGGTGGCGGGCACGGATTTCGTATTTATAGGGTTGGCCGGAACCCAGCCCCGGGATAAACAGCTCCCAGACGCCGCTACCGCCGCGCACCCGCATGGGATGGCTACGGCCATCCCAGTTGTTGAAGTCGCCGACAACGCTGATGCGTTCGGCCGACGGCGCCCAGATTGCGAACAGGACACCGTGGACAGCGTCGATCTGTTTCCGGTGCGCCCCCAGGATCCGGTAGATATGCCAGTGTTTTCCCTCCCCGAACAGGTGCAGGTCAAAATCCGTGAGCTGGGGCGGGAAACAGTAGGGGTCATAGGCCACATGCTCGGCGCCGTATCTGTCGCGCCAAATCAGCCGGTAACGCTCCGGGACTGCACCGGCGGGGCCGTGCCATTCGAACAGATCGGTATTGCCTACCCGCTCCAGCGTGGCGGCGGTCTCCACGATGCGGACCCAGGCCGCACCTGGGATGAACACACGCACCAGTTCCTGATCGGCATAGGTGTGCCGGCCCAGCAGGTTGAAAGGGTCATGATGCCGGGCCTCCACCAGTTGCTGCAGTTCTGCAGAGAGTGGTGCCGGGGGACTGTCTTTCGAATCGGTATGCTGCATGGAAGGGATGGTCGGGACAATCTGGAACCAGGTTGCGCGGAATACGGATAACTATACAGCCAATGTGGTTGGCCATACAATATAAGCCACACGAGCCGAGCATTCCCCCGATGATAGGTAATAATCCCTTAATGTAATGGCGATCTCAAAGACCCAACGATTTGTCAGTCGACTGACCCGTTCAACCCTGGCCCTGGTGCTTGCCGGCGGGCGCGGGTCACGGCTGCAGCAACTGACCCTGTGGCGGGCAAAACCCGCGGTTCCCTTTGGAGGGAAGTTCCGCATCATTGATTTCCCGCTGTCCAACTGTGTCAACTCCGGGATCCGGATGATTGGTGTCCTCACCCAGTACAAGTCGCATTCCCTGATCAAGCATATTCAGCAGGGATGGAGCTTCCTGCGTGGGGAATTCGGGGAATTCGTGGAACTGGTGCCGGCCCAGCAACGCATCCAGACATCCTGGTATGCCGGCACGGCCGACGCGGTCTACCAGAACCTGGACATCATCCGCACCCACCACCCCGAATATGTGCTGATACTCGCCGGTGACCATGTCTACAAGATGGACTACGGCCCCATGATCGCGCACCACGTCGAGCGCAAGGCGGACATGACGGTCGGTTGTATCGAGGTCCCGCTTGAACAGGCGAGTGCCTTCGGCGTGATGTCAACCATGGAAGAGGGGCGTGTCACGGAGTTCAATGAGAAGCCCGAACATCCGGAACCGGCTCCGGGTTCAACCAGCCAGGCGCTGGTTTCCATGGGCATCTATATATTCAATACGCGGTTCCTCTACGAGCAGTTGATCAAGGATGCAGATAATGGCTATTCAACGCATGACTTCGGCCATGACATCATCCCTTCCATGATCGAGAAATACCGCGTCTTCAGCTATCCCTTCAGGGAGTCGCACAGCGGCCAGAGCGCCTACTGGCGCGATGTGGGGACGGTGGATGCCTTCTGGGAGGCCAATCTGGAACTGATCGGGGTGCTGCCGGAACTCAATCTGTACGATGAAGATTGGCCCATATGGACTTACCAGGAGCAGCTGCCGCCGGCAAAATTCATCTTCGACAATGATGACCGGCGCGGTATGGCGGTGGACTCGATGGTATCCGGCGGCTGTCTGATATCAGGGTCCACGGTGCGCCACTCCTTGCTGTTCTCCAACGTCAAGGTCAGCTCGTTCTCGGTCCTCCAGGATGTGGTTGTCCTGCCGGATGTCAAGATAGGGCGGGACTGCCGTATTTCGCGCGCCATTATCGACAGGGGCTGCGTAATCCCTGATGGCATGGTGGTCGGTGTGAACCTCGAGGAAGACGCTGCGCGTTTTCATGTCACCCCGGGCGGGGTGGTGCTGATAACACCTGAAATGCTGGGCCAGGAAATCCACCATGTCCGCTGAAAAACGTCTGAATGTAGTGATCTGCTGGCACATGCACCAACCGCAGTATTGCGACCTGATTACGGGTATCTACCAGCTGCCGTGGACCTATCTGCATGCCACCAAGGACTACATCGACATGGCGGCTCATCTCGAGGCGACCCCCGCTGCACGTGCCGTGGTCAACTTTGCCCCGATCCTGCTGGAACAACTGTCCGACTATGCCGGGCAGGTGCGTGGTTTCCTGTCGGAGAACAAGCCGATACGCGATCCCCTGCTGTCTGCACTGGCATGCCCGGTGCTGCCGTCCTCCAAGGAGCAGCGCATGGCACTGGTCAGCGCCTGCCTGCGGGTCAATGAATTGCACTCGATCAAGCGCTTTTCCAGCTACCAGTCGCTGGCCGACATGGCGGGCTGGTTTTCCGATCACCCGACCGGCATGCTCTACGTCGGCGACCAGTTCATCGTGGACCTGCTGGTTTGGTATCACCTCGCCTGGCTGGGTGAGACCGTGCGCCGCAATAATGACCTGGTCAAGCAGTTGATGGAAAAGGGTCACGGTTATTCGCTGTATGACCGGCGCCAGTTACTGAAACTGATCGGCGAACTGCTTTCGAGTGTGATCGACCGGTACCGTGTGCTGGCAGAACGTGGCCAGATTGAACTGTCGATGACACCCTATGCCCACCCCATCGTTCCGTTGTTGCTGAACCTGGATACGGCGCGCGAGGCCTTGCCGGACATCAGCATGCCGGAGTTGCGTGCCTATTCGGGCGGTGCTGAACGTGCACAGTGGCACATCCAGGAGGGGATCAATACCTTCGAAGAGTTCTTCGGTGCCCGCCCCGTCGGTTGCTGGCCCTCCGAGGGTGGTGTGAGCGATGCCACCCTCGCGGTGCTTGAACGTCATGGCATCAAGTGGGCGGCCAGCGGTGAGTCGGTCTTCCGCCACACTATCGGTGCACCGGAGAATGCCGAACATGCGGGAGCCAGTCTGTACAAGCCCGTGCGAGTCGGGCAGGGCAAGCTGGCATGCTTTTTCCGGGATGATGGTCTCTCCGACCTGATCGGGTTTACCTATTCTGACTGGCATGCAGAAGATGCAGTCGCCAACCTGATCCAGCACCTGGAAAATATTAGTGCCAGTAGCAAGGACGATAATTCCATTGTGTCCATTATCATGGACGGGGAAAATGCCTGGGAGCATTTCCCGGAAAACGGCTACCACTTCCTGAGCACGCTCTATCAACAGCTCTCCGCGCATCCGGGTATCAAGATGACCACCTTTTCCGAATACCTGGAAGACGTCGCTGAAATCAGATCCCTGAACCGACTCATAAGCGGCAGCTGGGTCTATGGCACCTTCTCGACATGGATCGGTGATGCCGACAAGAACCGTGGCTGGGATATGCTGGGTGACGCGAAGAAGGCGTTTGACAAGGTCATGGCGGCTAATAACCTGGGCAGTGAACAGCTGCTGGCCGCGCAACACCAGCTGTCCATTTGCGAAGGCTCCGACTGGTTCTGGTGGTTCGGGGACTACAATCCTACCGACACCGTCAGCGATTTCGAACGCCTGTTCAGGGTGCATCTTTCAAATCTGTATAACCTGCTGGGTGTGGACCCGCCTGAATATCTCTCCAGAACCTTTACCCAAGGTGGTGGTGAACCTGCGGCAGGCGGTGTGATGCGACGCGGGCAGTATGCCGGCTAAGCATCCAGGCTGGAGTCCGGGGATGACAGCCGGCCTGTCAGGGCAGCTATCGACACTGGATTTGCGGCGGCCCCGCGGTTGAAAAACCGCTTGCAAGAACGCCGGGCCGGTTTGCTGCTGCATCCGACCTCGCTGCCCGGCTACCGCAATCACGGCGATCTGGGGTCAGAGGCCTGCCGTTTTATTGATTTCCTTGCTGCCTGCGGCTTCAGTGTCTGGCAGACACTGCCGCTGGGACCCACACACGCGAACGCATCACCGTACCAGTGCCTGTCTGTACATGCCGGCAACCCGGAACTGATCAGTCTGGATGACCTGGTGGTGCGTGGCTGGCTGGATGAGGTCGGGGCCGACACGCATGCAGCCCTGGTCAAGGCGAGGCAGGGGTTTACCAGCCGGGCGGACCAGGCGTCCAGGGAGGCGCTGCTGGATTTCTGTCAGCGCCACGCCTTCTGGCTTGATGACTACGCGCTCTACCAGGCGATCAGGCGCGAGCAGCAGGGAGCGTCCTGGTATACCTGGCCGGAACCACTACGCAACCGTGACAGCTCGGCAATCACCGCATTCCAAACGGCGCATGCCGATGACATCGAGCAGGCCTGTTTCGAGCAGTTCCTTTTCTTTGTACAGTGGCATGCCTTGCGCGACTATGCGCACCAGAGCGGCGTTGCCCTGTTCGGCGATATCCCCATTTTCGTAGCCCATGACAGTGCCGACGTGTGGGCGCACCGGGAGCTGTTTTTCATCGATGCGGCCGGGGGTCTGGACGTGATCGCCGGGGTGCCGCCGGACTATTTCTCGGAGACCGGACAACGCTGGGGCAACCCGTTGTACCGCTGGGAGCGGCTGGCGGACGATGACTTTCGCTGGTGGCTGGAACGTTTTCGCAGCCAGTTGGAGCTATTCGACATTATCCGGCTGGACCACTTTCGCGGCTTCGAGAAGTACTGGGAAATTCCGGCACAGGCGGAAACCGCCGTTGATGGGCGCTGGGTGGAAGGGCCAGGGGCCGCCCTGTTCGATCGGCTGGCAAAGGAGTTCGGGGATTTGCCGCTGGTGGCCGAGGATCTGGGCCTGATCACGCCCGAGGTCGATGCGCTGCGCCGCAAGCTCGAACTGCCGGGCATGAAGATACTCCAGTTCGCCTTTGATGGTGGACCTGACAACCCCTACCTGCCGCACAACCACGAGTCCCTGGCAGTCGTCTATACGGGCACCCACGATAACGATACCAGTCTTGGCTGGTACCGCGGGCTCGACGCGGCGGGCAGGCGGGTGGTCGACGACTATCTCGGGCTGCCATCAGAACCCATGCCCTGGCCGTTGATACGCGCGGCGCTGGCCTCGGTGGCGGAGCTCGCCATGCTGCCGATGCAGGACATCCTGGCGCTCGGCAGCAAGCACCGCATGAATGTACCCGGTACGGCTGCCGATAACTGGCTCTGGCGCTTCGACTGGGCGCGGGTCGATCCGCAGCTGATCGGCCGCATGCAACACCTGATAACGCTCTATGGACGAGCGCGGCGCTGACCTGTTGCCTACAGCCAGATCATATGGCCGGTCTCAAAGCGATGACTCAGCAACCGATGGAACGGGTAGATGCGTAACTTGTAGAACTGCAGTCCGGACAGGGGCGGTACCAGGTCGAGTTCGAACAGCGCCTCGCCCTTGTTTGTGAAGCCGGCGGCTTCGAATTGAACATGCTGGCGTACGCTGAACTTCGTTTGCTCATTCTGGGTGCCGATCAGGCACTCGACAATGACATCGTCCGGAGTCAGCTCACCCAGCTTGGCGGCCACCTTGATCATCAAATTACTGCCGAAGGTGATCGCATCAGCGGAGTCATCAACGCGCCGCAGTGCGACCTTGGGCCAGGACCGGTTGACCTTCATTTTCCAGGCAGCGAGTACACCGGCACTCTTGAACCCATTGGCTGCAAAGGCCTTGCACTGGCGGCTGGCCGGTGCATAGTAGTTGCGGATGTAATCCCGTACCATGCGTTGCGCGTTGTAGAGCGGGATACACGATTTCATCGCCGCCTTGGACAGCCTGACCCAGTCCGCGGAATAACCCATATTCTTGCGGTCGTAATACATGGGGATGACCTGGTTCTCGAGCAGTTCAAGCAACTCGCTGGCCTCTTCGCGGTTGCGGTAGGCGGCATCGAAATGCGGTGCATGCGGTGCGATGGCCCAGCCGTTCTCACCGTTGTAGCCCTCGGCCCACCAGCCATCCAGGACGCTGAGGTTGAGGACCCCGTTCATGCCGGCCTTCTGCCCCGAGGTGCCGCTGGCCTCCAGCGGGTATTCGGGCGTGTTCAGCCAGACGTCGACACCCGTGACCAGCTTGCGCGCCATGGCGAGGTCGTAGCCCTCCAGCAGTATGATCCGGCCGATAAAGTCGGGGTGCATCGAAAATTCATGTATCTTCCTGATCAGGTCTTGCCCGGGGGAGTCACTCGGGTGCGCCTTGCCGGCAAAAATCAGGACCACCGGGCAGTCCGGGTTGCTAAGCAGCCGGTTGAGACGCTCGGGGTCGGAAAACAGCAGGGTGGCGCGTTTGTAGGTCGCGAAGCGCCGCGCGAAACCAACGGTCAGGGTGTCTGATTCGCTGGACGCCAGGTTTTTTGTCAGCCGCTCCATGAGCGCCTCGCTGCAGCCATTGCGTCGATATTGCAGCAGTGCACGTTGCAGCACGTTCTCGTACAGGTCGGACTTCAACGACTGGCGCAGGCTCCAGTAGCTGTGGTCGGGGATCTCGTCCACGCATTCCCAGTAGTCGGTGTTAAGCAGTTCATCGCGCCAGGCGCGTCCAAAACGCATGTCGTAAAGGTTGGACCATTCGCGCGCGAGGAAGGTTTGCAGGTGTACGCCGTTGGTGACGTAGCCTATCGGGTTCTCCTCGTGCGGGATCTGTTGCCAGATATAGTGCTCCATCTCCGATGCGACGCCGCCGTGAATGCGGCTGACACCGTTATGAAAACGCGAGCCGCGCAGGGCAAGCGCTGTCTGGTTGAAACTGCCGGCGTTGCCGGGTGAGGCGCCCAGTGCCAGGAACTGCTGCATGTCGATACCCAGTTCCTTTATGTATTCCTTGAAGTAACCAGTGATCAGGCCATGATCGAAGATGTCATGCCCGGCGGTCACAGGGGTATGTGTTGTGAATACCGTGCCGGCGGCCACGGCCTCCAGGGCGGTGTTAAATTCAGTGCCCTGTTTGACCTGCTCACGACAGCGCTCCAGGATCTGGAATGCCGAATGGCCCTCGTTGATATGCCAGACCGTGGGCTTGATGCCCAGCTTCCTGAGCGCACGCACGCCTCCGATTCCGAGTACGATCTCCTGCAGTATACGGGTGTTCTTGTCGCCGCCGTATAACTGGTGGGTGATGATACGGTCATGTTCCTGGTTTGTTTTCAGGTCACTGTCGAGCAGGTAAAGATTGATATGCCCGGCCTTTGCCTTCCAGATATGCAGGGAGACCGTGCGCTCCGGCAGCTCGACATCGATCACCAGCGGCTGGCCCTTGCCATCCTCGACCCGTGTGAGCGGAAGCTGGTGAAAATCGGTGGGCGTATAGTGGGCCAACTGGTTGCCGTGTTCGTCGATGGTCTGGATGAAGTATCCCTGCCGGTAGAGAATGCCAACCGCAACAAACGGGATCCCGAGATCACTGGCGGCCTTACAATGGTCGCCGGCGAGGATACCGAGGCCGCCGGAGTAAATCGGCAAGCTTTCGTGAAAGCCGAACTCTGCACAGAAGTACGCAACCAGATCGGTTTCGGGGTCCAGGTATTCCTGGATGAGTGGATGGATGCCCTGCTCGTTGTAGGTGTCATACGCAGCCAGGACCCGCTGGAAATCCTCCATGAACACACGGTCATGGGCGGCTTCATCGAGACGTGTCTGTGAGACCCGTTTGAGGAAGGTCTTGGGATTGTGTCCGCAGGTCCCCCAGACTTCCTGGTCAAGCCGGGTGAACAGCCGGCGCACCTGCCGGTCCCAGCTGTAGAGCAGGTCGTTGGCCAGTTCTTCCAGGCGCTTGAGCGTCTCCGGGATGCGGGGTTGGACCTCCAGGGTAAAACGTGTGCCAGACATATGTATTCCTTAACGAGTCGAAAAAAGCCGGGTAGAGTGTAACAGGCGCCGGAGCCAGTAGCGCAGCTGCGGACCGTTTTCTAGTGTGCGTTCGGCCGCTTCCGGTCGTTCATTTTTGGTGCCGAGGGCGAGAGTCGAACTCGCACGACCAATGGCCACCTGATTTTGAGTCAGGCGCGTCTACCAGTTCCGCCACCCCGGCCGGGAGTCGATAGTATAAGCAATCCACGCGTACGGGAAAACTGTACCCTGCGCGCTGTGTGCTACCATGCCGCGCCATGCAACGCAACGATTTTTATTATGAACTGCCCGCTGAGCTGATTGCCACACATCCTGTCGAGACACGCAGTGCCAGTCGCCTGCTGGGTCTCGATCCCGTGGCGGATACCCTGGAGGACATGCGATTTGCCGACTTTCCGGAATTGCTGGAGCCGGGCGACCTGCTGGTTTTCAATGACACCCGGGTGATCCCGGCGCGGTTGGTCGGAACCAAGTCGACCGGCGGCAGGGTGGAGCTGTTGATTGAACGGGTTACCGGTGCCAATACCGCACTGGCACATGTACGCGCGAGCAAGTCACCCGGGGCCGGGACCCGGCTGCTGCTGGAAGGCGACGTCAGTGCCAGGATCAGTGGCAGGGAAGGGGACCTGTTCCTGGTTGAATTCCCCGGCAGTCAGGATGTGCTGGAACTGCTGGAAGCTTTCGGCCACATGCCCCTGCCTCCTTATATCAAGCGTGAGGACGAGCAGCAAGACCGGCATCGCTACCAGACCATCTATGCCCGTGCACCCGGCGCCGTTGCGGCACCCACCGCCGGGCTGCACTTTGATGACGCGGTCATGGATAGGCTCGGGCAGCGCGGTGTGGAGACGGCCTTCGTGACGCTGCATGTGGGTGCCGGCACATTCCAGCCGGTGCGCGTCGATAACATCGAAGAGCATGTCATGCACCACGAATACTTCGAGGTCGATGCCGATGTCTGCCGGATGGTTACCGAGACCCGCCGGCGTGGCGGTCGGGTCGTGGCAGTCGGGACGACCGTGGTGCGCAGTCTGGAATCGGCCTCGCAATCCGGTGAGATCACACCCTATCGCGGTGAGACCAATCTATTCATCACCCCTGGATACCGGTTCAGGTGCGTGGACGCCCTGTTAACCAATTTTCACCTGCCGGAATCGACCCTGTTGATGCTGGTGTGCGCGTTCGCCGGGCGAGAGCGAGTCATGTCTGCCTACCGGCATGCCATCCGGGCGGGCTATCGCTTCTTCAGCTATGGCGATGCCATGTTCATCAAGCACAGGGCAGATGCTCGATAGGGAACTGCTGATGAGATTTTATCTGGACACAACAGACGGGGCGGCTCGACGCGGGCGGATGGTGTTCGAGCGCGGCGTGGTTGATACCCCGGCCTTCATGCCGGTGGGTACCTACGCCACGGTCAAGGCCATGACCCCCGAGGAACTGCTGACCAGCGGTGCGCAGATGATACTCGGCAATACCTTTCACCTGATGCTGCGGCCCGGGGTGGAGGTGATCAATCTTCTGGGCAGCCTGCATGATTTCATGCACTGGGATGGTCCGATCCTGACCGACTCCGGCGGTTTCCAGGTGTTCAGCCTGGATAAGCTGCGCAAGATCACCGAACAGGGCGTAAGCTTCCGCTCCCCGGTGAACGGCGACAAGGTGTTCATGGGGCCGGAGGAATCCATGCAGATCCAGCGGCCAC
>JAOTTU010000010.1 GCA_029864225.1 Gammaproteobacteria bacterium
AGTTACACAGAATTATTTACAGACTCATTACAACTCGCACTCATCATGCTAGAGTTTGGTGGTTCAAGTCCGCTTGTAGTCACCAATAAATCATTTTTTACAGTCTCAGGCTCTCCGAAATTCTTCTACAGATCATCAAGACAGTTCTTCAATTACGGGCATGTATCAGTAGCTGAATTCTTGGGATTACGAACAAACTCGGCTTGAGGCTTAGCCAATCTGTCTTGTGAACGCATTAGACGCTCCATGATTTTTAGCTCTCGACTTGTTAGACGCATAGCCGTATCGACCCAAATATTTCCGATATCAATTAATTCACTTTTCGACACTGGATTAACTCGACGTTTTACCTCAAACAGAGATTTTCTTGTATTTTCAGTCTTATTTAAAGTTTTTAGAAATTTTCTAACCTTTGAAACACCTTCTCCATCTTCACATAGAACATCTATTATTCCCATCTCATAGAGTTCTTCTGCCGCATAGATTCGGCCACTTAATATCATCCTATCAACCTCAACAGGACTTATCCTCCTTGATAAAAAACTATATGCACCCATCCCTGGAAACATATTAAACAAAACCTCAGGGAACCCAAGCTGAACACTCTTTTCCGCAACGATATAATCACACGAAAGCGCCCCTTCAAAGCCAGCACCAAGCGCATTACCCCTGATAAGTGCAATCGTTGAAATCGGTACATCCATATTTATATATGTACGATAAAGCACATCAATACTTAACCGCATATAGTCATACAATCTATCTCTATCGTTCTCTTTTATACACTCAATAAACAGGCATAAATCACCACCAAGGCTGAACACACCTGGTGTGTGAGATCCCAATATCAAATATTTTATTTTAGGTGATATGCCAGAGCGGAGATCATTTTTAATATTGTGTTCAATGGCTCCGTAATATCTTAGGAGATCATCCAGGAGCCCCTTAGTAAAGCAAGGTCTAGGTGAGGGGTTCGCATAACACCACATTGCCCGTTCTTTATCTTCATATTCAGTGATGAGCTGACTATAAAACTGCGCAGATGGATCAATGCTATATTTACCCATATATGCCGCTCCAATAAATGGCTTTTACTGCTCGCAGGGACGGATCCATCGTCACCTTGAGGTGGCGCAATCGATGTTGCAGCAGGTCAACTTTACTTTCCATCACTCCGACTCCTCTCTCCGAAAATTGACACGTACATGACTGATTGTTGTTAAATTTTTTTAACACATACGCCGCTTATACCTCAAATTATCTTTCAGAACAAGCAGTTGCACGGATGACATCGAAAAGCTCTATATATTGCGTGGTTTTGTTATTGATGACTATACATGTTGTGCTCGCAACGCTTCTTCAATCCGGCACTTTTTGACAGGAACAGTCGCCGCCCAGGCACTCTCTGCCTATGGCTGGTTAGGTCGAACCTTTAACAACATGGCTCCCCCTCCCACAAACAACACCAGCAGCGATAAAATCCCCGCGCGAGGGTTTCCTGTCATGGCGCCAATCCACCCCATCAGCAATGGCCCCAGAATCGCCGCGAATTTACCCATCATGTTATAGAAACCAAAAAACTCCGCCGTACGTCCCACCGGAATCATGCGCGCGTACATGGATCGGCTCAGTGCCTGTATCCCCCCCTGCGCCAGTCCAATGGAAAAGGCCAGCGCATAGAATTCCCAGACGGTCTCTATCATGGCGCCCCAGGCCGTGACGATCACGTAAACCAGCAGCGCCAGATAGATTCCGGTCTTGGGACCATAGCGGCTACCAATTAGTCCAAACAACAAAGCGGCCGGGAATCCTGTAAATTGGGTTATCAACAGGGCCAAAATCAGTCCCTGCTTGTCGAACCCGAGTGACAAGCCATAGTCGACCGCCATCCGTACGATGGTGTCGACACCGTCGATATACAACCAGTAGGCAAGCAGAAAGATCCAGGCATTACGCAGCTGCCTGATCTCATGCAGCGTCTCCCAGATCCTTTTGAATCCGACAGCAATCACCGCGGCTGTCAACTCGTGCGGATGATGCCCGGGTTCACGGACATACAGGACCAACGGGATCGTAAAGACGAGCCACCAGATGGCGACCAGTACAAACGATAATTGAATAGCCGCAGCCGTATCCGCCAATCCGAAAGAGCGGGGATACAGTGACATCAGGATACTCAGCGCCAACACCAGCCCCCCACCAAGATAGCCCAGCGAGAATCCCAGCGCCGAGGTCTTGTCGATTTCCTCCCGGTCACTGACGAACGGCAACAACGAGTCATAGAAAATATTGCTACCGGAGAAACCGACCAGTGCCAGGACATATAAAAACGCGGCCAGCAGCCATTGACCCTCCCCTACCAGGTAAAGGCCGCTGGTCATCACGATCCCGAATGCGGCAAACAGGATCAGCATGCCCTTGCGACGCCCAAGATAGTCCGCCACAGCGCCCAGGACCGGTGCCATCAGCACAATTAGCAGGCTGGCCAGCGAATTGGCCAGGCCCAGCCTGAAGGTACTCTCGGTAACCGGAATACCCGCATTCCAGTATTCCTTGAAGAACAGGGGAAAGAAGCCCGCGATAACGATGGTCGCGAAGGCCGAGTTGGCCCAGTCGTACATGGCCCATCCCCATTTCTGGCGCTGCTGGTACATGGTTTTCCGTTTATCGCAAGGGTGAGCCTGCAGCCACTGGTTCCAGTGAACCCCCGTATTAGTGGATAATCCATTTCACACGGACTGCACAGCGTTGACTATGGTTACAGAAGCCGAAGCATTTTGGAACAACAAAACACTCGGCGAGATGTCTGTCGAGGAGTGGGAACAGCTCTGTGATGGCTGCGGCCGGTGCTGTCTCCACAAGCTGGAAGATGTCGATACGGGCCTGTTCTTTTATACCAACGTGGCATGCCGCCTACTGGACCAGGAATCCTGCCGCTGCACGAACTACCGGGAACGCCTGAGTATCGTTCCTGATTGCCTGCGCCTGTCTGCAGATGATACTGGCCAGTACGAGTGGTTGCCGACAAGCTGCGCCTATCGGCGCCTGGCAAACGGCCAGCCCCTGGAATGGTGGCATCCGCTGGTCTCCGCCGACCCGGAGACCGTACACCAGGCCGGCATCTCGGTACGCGGAAAGATCACCAGCGAGAATGACGTCTCCAAGGAGCAACTCGAGGACCATGTGATCGACTGGATAGATTTCTAGGCTCAGTGCTCCCGGGTGGCATTGAAGCGGATGTCCGGCCAGCGTTCCATCGCCAGGTCCAGGTTGATCCGCGTGGGCGCTATATAGACCAGCGCACCGCCCTGGTCCAGGGCCAGGTTCTCGTAGGCCTTTTGCCTGAAGCGTTCCAGCATCTTTTCATCGGGGCATTCCACCCAGCGTGCCGTGGCAACGGTCACGGGCTCGAACACGCATTCCACCTTGTATTCGTCCCGCAGCCGATGGGCGACCACGTCGAACTGCAGCACCCCCACCGCCCCGAGAATAAGGTCATTGTTCTTGAAGGGGCGGAACAATTGAGTCGCGCCCTCCTCGGACAGTTGTTCCAGACCTTTCTGCAGGGCCTTCATCCGCAGCGGGTCCTTGAGGATGGCGCGGCGGAACAGTTCCGGGGCGAAATTGGGGATGCCGGTATACTTCAGCTCCTCCCCCTGGGTAAAGGTATCACCGATGCGGATGGTGCCGTGGTTGTGCAGGCCAATGATATCCCCCGGCCAGGCCTCCTCGACGTGGCCGCGGTCCGCGGCCATGAAGGTCAGGGCGTTGGCCACTTGCACGTCGCGGCCGATACGCACTTGGTGCATCTTCATGCCCTTTTTATAGCTGCCGGAACACACCCGCAGGAAGGCGATGCGGTCGCGGTGCTGAGGGTCCATATTCGCCTGGATCTTGAATACAAAACCGGTGAATTTCTCTTCAACCGGCATGACGGTGCGCGAGGTATTTTCATGCGGCCGGGGTGAAGGGGCATACTGGACGAAATAGTCGAGCAACTCCTGCACGCCGAAATTATTGATGGCCGATCCGAAAAACACGGGTGAAAGCTCACCTCGAAGGTAGGCCTGCAGATCGAAACCATGGCTGGCCCCCTGGACCAGTTCGATCTCCTCGCGCAGTTCGCCGGCCTGGTCACCGAGTATCTCGTCCAGCAGCGGGTTATCCAGCCCTTTGATGCTGGTGACATCCTGGCGCACACTGCCCTTGCCCGGGGTGTAGAGGTACACAGCGTCGTCGATCAGGTGATAGACCCCCTTGAAGCGCTTACCCATACCGATGGGCCAGGTGATCGGCGCACACTGGATCTTGAGCACATCCTCCACCTCGTCGAGCAATTCGATCGGTTCGCGTCCCTCGCGGTCAAGCTTGTTGATGAACGTGAAGATCGGGGTGGTGCGCAGACGGCAAACCTCCATCAGCTTGATGGTGCGCACCTCCACACCCTTGGCCACATCGATGACCATGAGTGCCGAATCAACCGCGGTCAGGGTTCGGTAGGTGTCTTCCGAGAAGTCCTCATGGCCCGGTGTATCGAGCAGGTTGATCATGCAATCCCGATAGGGAAACTGCATCACCGAGGACGTCACCGAGATACCACGCTGCTTCTCCAGCTCCATCCAGTCAGAGGTCGCATGCCGTGCCGCCTTGCGACCCTTGACGGTACCGGCAAGCTGGATCGCCCCGCCGAACAGCAGCAGCTTTTCGGTCAGGGTGGTTTTCCCCGCATCGGGATGGGAAATAATGGCAAAGGTGCGGCGTCGTGCCGCCTCGTGTTTCAGGCTGCTCATATCAAACGGGAAGTGTTACAACTCGGGAAACCGGGTATTTTAGCGCATCCCGGTGCAAACGTCGTCTACAGCATGCGTGCCAGGATCAGGGCGTCCTCGCGCCCGCCCGGTGCGGGATAGTAGTCCTTGCGCACACCCAGTTCATTGAAGCCGCTCTTGCTATAGAGTTCGAGTGCCGCCCTGTTGGATGGTCGCACCTCCAGGAAAATCACCTCGGCCCCGTGGTGATGGGCAATGGATATTAAGTGCTTCAATAGCTTACGCCCGATGCCCTGCTGCTGGGCCTCCGCCCGGACGCACAGGTTCAGGAGGTGCGATTCGCCGGCCGCGACACTGATCACGCCGTAGCCTTCAATGATGCCCTGGCGCTCACAGACCCAGCACGAATAACCGGCCCGGAGACAGTCGCCGAAGATCGTGCGCGTCCAGGGATAGGGATAATTGCGCCGCTCTATCTCGACGACGTCCGTCAGGTCCGCCTCCTGCATAGGCTGGAAGCTCAGGGCGGGTTCATTCAGTATGGCGCTCATGATAACGGGAACATGGCCGGCGATTACCCGCCGCTGGCAGCCTGCCGCGCCAGTTGCAGATCCTCCCAGGCCTTGCGTTTTTCCAGGGGTGAGCGCAGCAGGTAGGCCGGGTGATAGGTCACGACCAGCGGTATCCGGTCTGTTCCGAAATGATGCACGCTGCCGCGCAGGCGGCCAATCGCGGTATCTGTCCCGAGCAGGTTGTGGGCGGCAATACGCCCGACGGCCAGGATCAGCTTTGGATTCACTAGTTCGATCTGACGCTCCAGGTAGGTACGACAACAGGCCACTTCATCGGATAACGGGTCGCGATTGTGAGGTGGCCGGCACTTGAGGATATTCGTGATATAAACCTGATCGCGCTGGTAACCGACCGCCTGCAGCATGGCTGTCAGCAGCTTGCCGGCACGCCCCACGAACGGTTCACCCTGACGATCCTCGTCTGCCCCGGGCGCTTCGCCGATTATCAGCCAGTCCGCCGACCGGTCGCCGCTACCGAACACCGTTCGGTTACGCGTTGCATGCAGGGCGCAGCGCTCGCAAGCGGACACCCGCGCCTCCAGGGCCGGCCAGTCAAGCGAGGCCACATCGTACTCATCCGCCTGCGGGACGGGTATCCCGGGTCCTGTTGCGACTTCCTCGGGCCGTTGCGCCGATCCCTTGACAGCTGGCACACGATCACGCAGCACCCATTGCCGGATGCCCATGGCCTGCAGGTACTCGTTGTGCAAAGAGGCCTCCACGTTATTGCGACCCTGCCGCGGGCTCACACATCCCCGAGCTGGGGATGTGCCCGTTCCTCGCGCTGGATAATCTTGTTGAGCGCGTTCACATAGGCCTTGGCGGACGCGATCACGATATCCGTATCGGCACCCTGCCCGTTGACGATGTGGCCGTCCCGCTGCAGGCGTACCGTCACTTCGCCCTGGGAATCCGTCCCGCTGGTAATGTTGTTGACGGAATACAGCTGCAACTCGGTCAGGCTGTTGACCTGCACCTCGATCGCCTTGAAGGAGGCATCCACGGGACCGCTGCCGGCAGCCGAGGACTGTTGCTCCTCACCGTCGATCCAGAGTGTGACCGTTGCCTCGGGCACCTCCCCGGTCTCTGAGCAGACCCTGAGGGCCACCAGCTTGAGCCACTCGTTTCCGGCCTCCAGCCCGGACTCCGTCACCAGCGCCTGCAGGTCCTCATCGAAGATCTCATGTTTCTTGTCGGCCAGATCCTTGAAACGCGCGAAGGCCTTGTTCAGGTCCTCTTCGGATTCGAACTCGATGCTGAGGTCCTTGAGCCGGGTGCGGAAGGCATTGCGTCCGGAATGTTTCCCGAGAACGATCCGGTTGGCCGACCAGCCGACATCCTGGGCACGCATGATCTCGTAAGTCTCGCGGCTCTTGAGCACCCCGTCCTGATGAATACCGGACTCATGGGCAAAGGCATTCACCCCGACGATGGCCTTGTTGGGCTGCACGGCAAAACCGGTGATGCCGGACACCAGCCGCGAACACGGCACGATCTGGGTGGTGTCCAGGCCGGTCCGGCAGGGAAAGACATCCTGCCGGGTCTGTACCGTCATGACCACTTCCTCGAGCGCGGCATTACCGGCCCGTTCGCCCAGGCCATTGATGGTGCACTCCACCTGGCGCGCACCGTTGAGGACGGCCGAGAGCGAATTACCCACGGCCAGACCGAGGTCGTTATGGCAATGCACGGAAAACACCGCCTTGTCCGAATTGGGCACCCGTTCGATCAGGGTCCGCACCAACTCCCCGAACTGGTGCGGCAGGTTGTAGCCGACGGTATCGGGGATATTGACCGTGGTCGCACCGGCATCGATAACCGCCTCGATTACCCGACAAAGAAAGTCGATCTCGGAACGCCCGGCATCCTCGGGCGAGAATTCGACGTTGTCGGTGTAACCGCGTGCGCGCTTGACCGCATGCACCGCTTGCTCGATGACCTGGTCAGGCTCCATGCGCAGTTTCATCTTCATGTGAATCGGCGAGGTGGCAATGAAGGTGTGGATACGCGAGGAGGCGGCCGGTTTCAGGGCCTCCCCAGCCCGGTCGATATCCTTGTCAAGCGCGCGTGCCAGTCCGCAGACGGTACTTTCCTTAATGGCACCGGCGACGGCCTGCACGGCCTCGAAATCACCCGGGCTGGCGATCGGGAAACCGGCCTCGATCACGTCCACCCGCATGCGCTCCAGCGCCTTGGCAATCCGCACCTTTTCATCCCGGGTCATGGAGGCGCCCGGGCTTTGCTCCCCGTCACGCAGGGTGGTGTCGAAAATGATTAACTTGTCATCACTCATGTCTGGCTCCGTTCTGGATCCGGCGGAATCACCTGGATTCAGCCGCTTGTCCGGTCAGTACCAGCGCCCGCATAACAAAGCGGCCGGTTCTGTAACGGTTTCTGGAATCATGTTTTCTGCGTGTCACCTCGCCAGGTTCAGATATCAGCTGCCCGCAGGCAGCAGTCGCAGGACAAGCGGCAGCAGGCCCAGGCCTACCGTGGGAAGTACCCGGATAGAGAGGTCGGATGAGTTGAGATACTGATTCATTGCTAAAAACTATAAATCAAAGACTGGCCGATGCCAAGCGTCATGGACTGTCGTCCTGGCCTTGGGTGGAACGCTTGCGCTTGCGGCGCAACATGGTTAGCGCGGGACCCGACAGCGCATAGAGCAAAAAGCCTGCAAACAGGACCTTGGGGGGGTCGATGGAAGCAAATACATAGACCAGCACCACCAACAACATGGTCACAAACGGCACCCGGTTCTTGAAATCGAACTCCTTGAAACTGTAGTAACTGATATTGCTTACCATCAGGCCGCCCATGAGGATGGTCAAAACAAAGGTGAGATAAACGACCTGCTCCCCCGCTATCCCGAGGTCCGCACCGACCCAGACCAGCCCCGCCATGACGCCGGCCGAGGACGGACTCGGCAGCCCCTTGAAGTAGCGCTTCTCGGCACTGGCAATCTGGGCATTGAAGCGTGCCAGGCGCAGGGCCGCGCCCGCGGTATAGATAAACGCGGACAACCAGCCAAGCTTCGCCCAGCCGATACTGACCATGGCATGCAGCGACCACTCGTACATTACCAGCGCCGGTGCCAGCCCGAAGCTGACCATGTCGGACAGGCTGTCGTATTCCACGCCGAAATCACTCTGGGTGTTCGTCAGGCGGGCGACGCGCCCGTCGATGCCGTCCATGATCATGGCCACAAAGATGGCCGCGGCGGCCGCCTCGTAACGATCACCCATGGCCGCCACGATGGCATAGAAACCGGCGAACAGGCCGGCCGTAGTGATCATATTGGGAAGCAGGTAAATACCGCGCCGCGACTTCTGCTCTTTACCGTCCTGATCGGTTGGCTGCCCGTTAATCATGTCATCGCGTGCGAATGATTTTTCCTATGACGTCCGAACCACTTCGGACCCAGTCACCGGGGGACACATCAGTACGGCACGATTCCGGAAGATAAAGATCAATCTGTGCCCCCAGGTGGATGAAACCGCAGCGCTGCCCCTGGCCAACCCGCTCACCGATACGCACATAGCACCTGGGCGCATTGTTCAGCGGCCCGCGGTTCATGACCAGCACCACGTCATCGCCTTCGTCGGTTTGCAGCCAGACACCGTGCGGCGCACCAGGATCGTCCGGGTTGCCAGGCGGCTCCAGCACCTTGCCCTCGACGGGACTGCGTGTGGAGTAGGTTCCGTAGGAGTTCATTTGCATGCTGACCTTGATGCTCGGACGGTTAAGGTAGGGGTCATGGGCCGCGCCGATGGAAATGATCTTGCCGTCAGCGGGACAGACAACTGCCTGTGGAACAGATGGTACCTCGCGCTCGGGGTCCCTGAAAACAAAAAGCAGCAGCAGGACAATCGCCCACAATACCAGTGACTGGTAGAAACCCACAAATTGCAGGACCAGCACTGCCGCCAGGACAGTGACCAGCAAGGGCAGCAGTCCTTCCCTGGCGATGACAGAATAGCGGCTCATCAAGCGTGCACCGGATTTCAGTTATCCACGCGAATCAGGACAACCGATTGGCTAGTGGAGATCAGTTGACGTTCTTGTCGACAATCTTGCCGGAGTTGACCCACGCCATCATGCCACGCAGCTTTTCACCTACAACCTCGATGGGGTGCTCGCGGCCTATCCGCCGCTTCGCCTTCAGGGTGGCCGCACCCGCCTGGTTCTCGAGGATGAATTCACGGGCAAACTCGCCGTTCTGGATCTCATCGAGAATGCGGCGCATTTCCTGCTTGGTCTCGCCGGTAATGACGCGCGGGCCACGGGTGAGATCGCCGTATTCAGCGGTATTGGAGATGGAATAGCGCATGTTCGCGATTCCCCCCTCGTACATCAGGTCAACGATCAGCTTCAGCTCATGCAGGCATTCGAAGTAGGCCATCTCCGGGGCATAACCAGCCTCCACCAGGGTCTCGAAGCCGGCCTGCACCAGTGCGGTGGCACCGCCGCAGAGCACGGCCTGCTCGCCGAACAGGTCGGTTTCCGTCTCTTCACGAAACGTGGTCTCGATGACGCCGGCGCGACCCCCGCCATTGGCCGAGGCGTAGGAAAGTGCGATGTCCCTGGAACGACCACTCGCATCCTGGTACACGGCAATCAGGCTCGGCACGCCCTCACCCTGGGTATAAGTTGAACGTACCAGGTGACCGGGCCCCTTGGGAGCGATCATGATGACATCCAGGTCGGCACGCGGCTCGATCTGCTGGTAGTGGATGTTGAAACCGTGCGCGAAGGCCAGTGCGGCTCCCTGTTTGATTTTCGGGGCAACCATGTCACGATACAGGGTGGCCTGGTGCTCATCCGGTGCCAGCAGCATCACCACATCGGCGCCGTCCACGGCCGCCTCGATAGACTTCACCGACAGCCCGGCCTTTTTCGCCTTGGCCTCGGAGATGGAACCCGAACGCAGACCGACCGTCACATCGACACCGGAATCCTTGAGGTTGTTGGCATGGGCATGGCCCTGGGATCCGTAGCCGATAATGGCGACCTTCAGGCCCCGGATGATGGACAGATCTGCGTCTTTGTCGTAGTAAATATTCATGTTCGCTACCCGCGGTTGTTACTCGATGTTCAAGCCTGGCCTTCTGTCCAGGCTCCCCGTTATCAAAAAATAAGCTGTGCTTGTGGTCAGAGCCTCAGCGCCCGTTCACCCCGCGCGATTCCCGATACTCCGGAGCGCACGACTTCGATAATCAGCCCCTGGTCCAGTGCCTGCAGGAAGGCGTCCAGCTTGTCGCCGGCACCGGTCAGTTCAATTGTATAGGTCTTGTCGGTGACGTCGATGATGCGGCCCCGGAAGATATCGGAAACGCGTTTCAGTTCCTCGCGCATGTCGCCCTCGGCACGCACCTTGGCCAGCATCATCTCGCGCTCGATATGCGGGCCCTCGGTCATGTCCATCAGCTTGACCACGTCGACCAGCTTGTTGAGTTGCTTGGTGATCTGCTCGATGATCTCGTCGGTGCCACGCGTGACCAGCGTCATTCGCGACAGCGAGGGGTCTTCGGTCGGTGCCACAGTCAGCGATTCGATGTTATAACCACGCGCCGAAAAAAGTCCTGCCACCCGCGACAGGGCACCCGCCTCGTTTTCCATCAGTATAGAGATGATGTGCCTCATATCAGTATCATCTCGTTCTGGCCGCCACCGGCCGGGATCATTGGGTAGACGTTCTCTGCCGGGTCGGTAATAAAATCCATGAAGACCAGCTGGTCCTTGATGGCCATGGCCTCCTTCAGGGCCGACTCGACGTCGCCCGGCTTGTCAATTTGCATGCCCACATGCCCGTAACTTTCCGCCAGCTTCACAAAATCAGGCAATGATTCCATATAGGACATGGCGTAACGGCCCTGGTAGAAGAATTCCTGCCACTGGCGCACCATGCCCAGGCAGCCGTTGTTAAGGTTCACGATCTTGAGCGGTAGCGCATACTGCTTGCAGGTCGAGAGTTCCTGGATGCACATCTGGATGCTGCCCTCGCCGGTCACGCAGACTACCGTTGCATCGGGATATGCCAGTTGCACACCCATCGCTGCCGGTAGCCCGAATCCCATTGTCCCTAACCCGCCGGAATTGATCCAGCGCCGCGGCTTGTCGAACTTGTAGAACTGCGCGGCCCACATCTGGTGCTGGCCGACGTCCGAGGTCACGAAGGCATCCCCGTTGGTAACCTTGTAGAGGGATTCCAGCACATGCTGCGGCTTGATCAGCTCGCTGTCGTGGTCGTATTTCAGGCAGTCCTTCGAGCGCCAGTCCTCGATCTGCCGCCACCACTCCTTGATAGCCGCCTCATCCGGTCGCTGTTTGCTGCCCTTGATAAGCTTGACCATGGCCTTGAGAACATTGTCCACACAACCGACGATCGGCACGTCCACCTTGACATTCTTGGATATACTCGAGGGGTCAATGTCCACGTGCACTATCTTTGCATTGGGACAGAACTTCTCGATATTGCCGGTTACCCGGTCATCAAACCGTGCGCCAATGGCAATCAGGACATCACAGTGGTGCATGGCCATATTGGCCTCGTAGGTCCCGTGCATGCCGAGCATGCCGACGAACTGCCGGTCGGTTGCCGGGTAGGCACCCAGCCCCATCAGGGTATTTGTGACCGGGTAGTCCAGCAGCTGTGCCAAGCTAGTCAGGGACCCGGCAGCGTTGCCGAGGATGACGCCGCCTCCCGTGTAGATCATCGGGCGCCGGGCGTCGAGCATCAACTTGATCGCACGCTTGATCTGGCCGGCATGGCCGACATGCACCGGGTTGTAGGAGCGCATGCTGACCTTATCCGGATAGTGAAATTCTGTCTTTTCCGCCGTAATGTCCTTGGGAATATCCACAACCACCGGACCGGGACGTCCCGTGGTCGCGACATAAAAGGCCTTCTTGATGGTTTCAGCCAGGTCCCTGACGTCCTTGACCAGGAAATTGTGTTTGACGCAGGGTCGGGTGATCCCGATGTTGTCGGCCTCCTGGAAGGCATCATTACCGATCAGGTGCGTGGGGACCTGGCCGGTGAACACCACCAGGGGTATGGAGTCCATGTAGGCGGTGGCAATACCGGTCACCGCGTTGGTCGCACCGGGACCGGAGGTCACAATGACGACACCCGGTCTGCCGGTGGAACGTGCATAGCCGTCGGCCGCATGGGTGGCACCCTGTTCATGACGCGTCAGGATATGCTGTATCTTGTCTTGCCGGTACAGGGCGTCGTAGATATGCAACACGGCACCGCCGGGATAACCGAAAATGATATCGACCCCTTCGTCCTGCAACGAGCGGACAAATATTTCCGCGCCAGTCAGTTCCAACCGCTTAGTCTCCTGTGTTCAGTCCGGCTCTGTATTCGCGCCATGAAAAAAGCCCGCCGGAACGGGCATGCGAAGCGAGCTTTCGAGCAATAGTAGAAAGTACTGATATTACAAGTAAAGGTCAAGCGATGAACGCTGCCAGGTCGGCGCCGATCCCAATGCGCCTTCCCGCGAGAACGGACTGTGACCGGGATCGCTTGTCCTCGTCATTAAACAGCCATAATATGTCCATAGATTCCAGTTATGGATAAGGCAACTGACTCAATGAAGGGGAAAAAATCATGCTCCGAGGCCTCGCCCTGACAGCCGTTCTTGTTGTTATCGCCACCACGTCCTCTGCCGCTGGCAAACACGGCATCTATAAATGGGTCGACGAAAGCGGCACCGTCCAGTACACCCAGACCCCCCCGCCCGGCCGGGAGGCACAGGAACTGAAGCCGCCCCCGACGCCGGCCGACGATCCCGACGAAATCAGCGACAAGCTAAAAGAACAGGTCGATGCCATGGACCAGCGGCGCACCGAGAAGCATCAAGGCGCCGCCGATGCACAGCAGTGGGCCGAGATCCAGAAGATTCGCCGCGAGAACTGTGCGACCGCCAGGGCGAACCTGGCCAAGCTCCAGCAGGGTGGCAACCGGGCCTATCGGACCCCGGATGGCCAGGTCGTGCGCCTCACCGAGGAGGATCGCCAGCAACGCATCGAGGCAACCAACCGGCAAATCCAGGAAAACTGTTCGCCCCCTGCCAGCAACCAGGGGCAATAACGCCATGCCGTTTCTCAAGATCCAGACCAACCAGCCCCTGTCGGAGGCCGACTCGAAGTCACTGGCGGCCAGGTCCTCGGCCCTGGTGGCCGAACAACTCGGCAAGCCCGAACGCTATGTGATGACCTCGGTCGAGACCAACACCGCCATGCAGTTCGCGGGCAATGATGCACCGCTGGCCTACCTCGAACTCAAGAGTATCGGGCTGCCCGAGACCATCACTGCCGATGTCTCGCATGCCCTGTGCGAGCTGGTTAACTCAGAGACCGGAATCAGTCCCGAGCGCATCTATATCGAATTTGCCGACGCGCCGCGCAAGATGTGGGGCTGGAATGGCGACACCTTCTGAACGATCACCGCAACACCCCGGGGGCCCGTGATGCGTTTGTTCTGGCTGCTGATCGTACTCGTGCTTGCCGGCCTGTTTCTCCATCTCAACCCTGAATACAAGACCCGCCTGATGGAACTGGCCTCCGATGCGGGATCCACTTTCTCACCCGCCGGGAAGACCACACGCCTCTACAAATGGCGCAATGCCGAAGGCACCTTGCAGATCACCGACCAGCCGCCGTCAGTGGACATCGAGTACGAGACACTGGACTATCACCAGGACACGAATATTCTGCCGCAACCGCCGCAGTTGCAGAACAAATAGCTCATCATCTGTACCTGGCCGCCGCTTGGCCGCTACAATCTCCAGCCAGATCAACACAAAGAGCCGGAAAACATCATGCGTCTGTCCCAGTTCCCCCTGTCCACACTGAAGGAAACACCGGCCGATGCCGAGATCGTCAGCCACCAGCTGATGCTGCGTGCCGGCATGATTCGCAAGCAGGCGGCCGGCATCTACAGCTGGCTGCCGCTGGGACTCAGGGTCCTGCGCAAGGTCGAGGCCATCATCCGCGAGGAAATGAACAACGCGGGTGCCCTGGAACTGCTGATGCCGGCGGTCCAGCCCGCCGAACTGTGGCAGGAATCCGGACGCTGGGAGCAATACGGACCGGAACTGCTGCGCATCAACGACCGCCACCAGCGGGAGTTCTGTTTCGGTCCGACCCACGAGGAGGTCATCACGGACATCGCGCGCCGCGAGATCCGCAGCTACAAGCAGCTGCCGGTCAACTATTACCAGATACAGACCAAGTTCCGCGATGAAATCCGGCCGCGCTTCGGCGTCATGCGGGCCCGCGAATTCCTCATGAAGGATGCCTACTCCTTCCATCCCGACCAGGCCTCGCTGGAACAGACCTACCAGGTCATGTACCAGGCCTATACCCGCATCTTCACCCGGCTGGGCATGGACTTCCGTCCGGTACAGGCCGACAGCGGCGCAATCGGGGGCAAGCTGTCGCACGAGTTCCACGTGCTCGCCGATTCCGGCGAGGACGCCATCGCGTTTTCAGATGCGAGCGACTACGCCGCCAACGTCGAGCTTGCCGAGGCCGTGGCGCCCGCCGGCACAAGACCGGCGCCGGCCAGCGAAATGCAGACGGTGGCCACGCCCGGCCAGCACAGCATCGAGGAGGTCTGCGCATTTCTCGACATACCGGCCGAGCGCTGTCTCAAGACCCTGCTGGTGCGGGGCACGGAGTCCGGGGTCGTGGCCCTGGTGCTGCGTGGCGATCACGAACTGAACGCCATCAAGGCGGAGAAACATCCCACGGTCGCCCTGCCACTGGAATTCGCCGGTGACGAGCAGATCCGTGCTGCAGCCGGGTGTTCGGCCGGCTCGCTCGGGCCCGTGGGCCTGAGCATCCCGGTGATCGTGGACCGGGCGGCCGCACACTGTGCGGATTTTGTCTGTGGCGCCAACCAGGATGGCCGGCACCTGAGCGGCGTGAACTGGGGACGCGACCTGCCGGAACCGCAGACCGCAGACCTGCGCAATGTCGTCAATGGCGACCCGAGCCCGGATGGCAAGGGCCGGCTTGTGATTGCGCGCGGCATCGAGGTCGGCCACATCTTCCAGCTGGGCGACAAGTACAGCCACGCCATGAAGGCCGCGGTGCTGGACGAGCAGGGCCGCGAGGTCGACATGGTCATGGGCTGCTACGGCATCGGCGTATCACGGATCGTGGCGGCCGCGATTGAACAGAACCACGACGAACAGGGCATGCTCTGGCCCGATCCGATCGCCCCGTTCCAGGTGGCCCTGCTGCCAATGAACATGAAGAAATCACAGCGCGTGCGGGAGGCCGCCGAGGCGCTCTATGAGGAATTGAGCGCGGCCGGGGTGGAGGTCCTGCTGGATGACCGCGAGGTGCGTCCCGGGGTCATGTTTGCCGATATGGAACTGATCGGCATTCCGCACCGCGTGGTGGTTGGCGAGAAGAATCTCGACCGCGGCCTGGTGGAATACAAGTCGCGCCGCGGAGACGCCAGCGAGGAAATCAAACGCGCCGGGATTTTGGAATTTCTCAGGGATAAACTGTTGCCGGAACAGGCCGATAATAGAGATCAAGGTGCGTAACAAACCATTCATGACCGGATTCCTGCTGCCTGCCTGGCTGGGGATACTGCTCAGTGCAGGTGTCTTCGATGCCATGGCAGCCACCCAGGAGCGCCCGGACGACACCCTGCGACAGAGCCTGATCAGGGCCATTGAATCCAGCGACAGTTTCAGTGACCGCTTTGAGGCCGAGGTCTGGCTGACGGACATGTCGAGCCGTTTGCAGAAACGCGTCGAGGATCCGGATGAGCGCCTGAAGATCCTCAAGACGGTGCATTACGAGGCGCGTCGCGCCAAACTCGAACCAGAAGTTATCCTGGCGTTGATCGAGGTGGAGAGCAACTATGATCGCTTTGCAATCTCCTCGGCGGGGGCCCAGGGCCTGATGCAGATCATGCCGTTCTGGCTGGATGAAATCGGTCATCCGGATGACAACCTGTTCCATATCGGCACCAACATTCGAATGGGCTGCACCATCCTGAGTCACTACCTGGATCGCGAGAAGGGCAACCTGTTCAAGGCGCTGGCGCGCTACAACGGCAGTGTCGGCAAGGGCTGGTACCCGAACCGCATCTATCGCGCGCTCACCACCCGCTGGTACAAACAGTAGCGGCTAACTCAAAACCTTCACCGCAAAGACGCGAAGGGCGCAAAGAAAAACAATTATTCACCGCGGAGACGCAGAGAACGCAGAGAAACCTAATTAAAACAGACATCACCGCAAAGGCGCAAAGAGAAATCATAATAAATGAAAAAAACGAAAAAGATTTCGTAGGTCGGATTAGCGCAGCGTAATCCGACAATCGGGTCCGTGTTTACATTTTACAATAGTATTTCACCGTGTTCTTCGCGGTAAGTGTTTATTGTTATTGACTTTATTGCACCCTTTGCGCCTTTGCGGTGATATTTATTTATTATATTATTGCTTTTCTCAGCGCCCTCAGCGTCTCTGCGGTGATATTTATTTGTGTTTTGTGCCCTCCGCGGCTCCGCGGTGAATTATCAGTTTCAGGCGGATTCAAACAGCGCAATCGACTCCACATGCGCGGTATGCGGGAACATGTCCATTACTCCGGCCGCCTGCAGCCGATAGCCGAACTCGTTGACCAGCCGGTCCGCGTCGCGGGCCAGTGAACCTGGGTGGCAGGAAACGTAGACGATGCGTTCGGGTCTGATATTTCCCAGCAGGTCCATGACGGCCGCCGCCCCACTACGCGGCGGGTCGAGCAGCACCCGGTCGTAAGCCACTCCGGCCCAGGCTGCCTCGGTCACACGCTCGGCCAGGTCGGCCGTGTGAAAGGTGGCATTGTGAATACCATTGCGGTGCGCATTCTCACGCGCGCGACTTACCAGTCCGGCGTCGCCCTCGACACCCGTGACCTGACCGGCACGGCGCGCCACCGGCAAGGTGAAGTTGCCCAGCCCGCAAAACAGGTCGAGCACACGCTGCGTGTCTGCAAGGTCCAGCAGTTCCAGTACCCGTTCGGCGATCTGCCCGTTAATGTACGGGTTGACCTGGGTAAAGTCGGTCGGCCTGAACTCTATCTCGATAGCCTGGTCCGGCAGGCGATAGATCAGAGTCGACTCATCCGGCCACAACAGCTGCACGCTGTCCGGCCCGGCCGGCTGCAGGTAGACGTGGATGCCCGTGTTGGCGGCAAACTCTGTCAACCTATCCAGGTCCGCCGCCTCCAGCGGATCGAGGTTTCGAAATACCAGCGCCGTGGCCGATTCCGCAACGGCCACCTCGATCTGGGGTATGCGTGCCCTGGCGTTTAGCTGATCGATCAGCTGCGCAAGCTCGCCAATACGCCCTCCGACCGACGGATGCAGCACCTCGCAGCCCTCCAGGTCCGTGATAAAGGCACTGCGCTGTTCCCGGAAACCCACCAGTACCCTGCCCTTCTTGATGACATGCCTGACCCCGAGGCGTGCCTTGGTGCGGTAGCCCCACACCGGGCCGGTCAATGGCGCCAGCAGCGCCGCCGGACTGAGCTTGCCGATGTGCTGCAGGTTATCCAGAAGCACCTGCTGTTTCGATCTGATCTGCGCAGCCGCTGCCATATGCTGCAGGCTGCAGCCGCCGCACACACCGAAATACGGACACTTCGGCTCGACCCGCTCGGGCGACGGCCGGTGCACTGCCGTGACGCGTCCCTCGTCATGCTTGCGGTGGGTCGCCAGGTACTCAAAACCGACCTCTTCACCCGGCAAGGCGCCGTCGATGAAGACCGCCTTGCCATCCCGGTGCGCCACACCGCGACTGTCATGCGCCAGTGACTCAATCGTGATCCGTTCGCAGGGAGCGGGCAGGCGTTGTCTGCGGGTGCGCTTGCTCATCTGAAAGGAGAGATATCCTGGCTACAAGTATTCACCGCAGAGACGCGGAGGACGCAGAGTGTTTAATAGTCAAAATCTCTGAACAACAGCATGAACTGGATTATAGAAAGAAAGTTATTATCATTGTTATTCAATTCCTTTCTCAGCGCTCTCCGCGTCTCTGCGGTGAGATATTTATTAGGGACGAACTAACTTAGCCTGACTGCCAGGTCTGCAGGAACTCGGTCAGGTGCGGCATGTCGGCCTGCTTCAGCTCGTCCCTGATTTGCTCACAGGCCTGTTCATATTGATTCGCACTCAGGTGGCCGCGGATCAACTCGAAACGCAGGTAGACCAGGCAGGTGTTGAGCACGTCGGTCTCGCAATAGTTGCGGATACCCTCGATATCACCGGCCTGGTAACTGTCCCAGACCTTGTCACCGCTCATCCCCATCTTGCCGGGGAAACCCAGCATGGTGGCAATATCGTCCAGCCGTGCGGCGGCCCTGGGCTGATAGCCGGACAGGACATCCATCAGGTCGGTGTGGCGCTCATGAAAGCGGCTCAGGTAGTTATTCCACTTGAAATCACGATCGTCCCGGCCGGTATCCCAATAACGTGGCGCGGCGATGCCATGCAGCAGGCTGCGGTAGTGGATGACCGGGAGATCGAAACCAGAGCCGTTCCAGGAAACCAGCGTGGGCGAGAAACGTTCAATCCCGTCAAAAAAGCGCTGCACCAGTTCTGCCTCACCGGCATCCGGGTCGCCCAGCGACCAAACCTTGAAGCGCTCGGACGTGCGTAGCACCACGGAGATGGCCACGATCCGGTGCAGGTGGTGGCGCAGAAACTCCGAACCGCCGGACTCCTGGGAACGCTTGTGAAACATGACCCGGGCGACGTTCTTGTCGTCCAGATCATCCAGCTGGTAGAGGCGCCGGCCCGCGGTTACATCGGGGACCGTCTCGATATCAAAGACAAAAAGATTCATGGAATGAGTATTAAATCGTTCACCGCAAAGACGCAAAGAACGCAATGAAAATATTCATAGCCTGAGTATTTCAATCATTCACCGCAGCGGCGCCGAGGACACAGAGAACGGCGCATTCATATTAAACAAACAAATGATGAGAGTTTTGGCAATGATTTTCTTTACTTTGCGTACTTTGCGTACTTTGCGTCCTTTGCGCCTTTGCAGTGATAAAGGGGAGTTGAATATGTGAACGACTATTTCTGTTTCCAGCTGCCGCTGGCGCTGCTGTACCACCAGCCACCGGGGGCATTGTCCACCCAGCGCCGGGCGAAGGTCTGGCGTATCTCACTCTCCCATTCCGGGTGCCCATTTGCGCGTGCGATCTCCGTGTACAGCGCCCCGCGATCGCGGTTCTCTTTCGCCACCAGTTGCTTCACGGTGTTCCTGTCCTTCAGCGGGATCAGGGTCTGGTCACGTATATCGATCTCACCGTTATGGGTCATGCCAACTGCACCGGAGGCATAATGCGGGGCCAGCTGCCTGTGGCGCTGCTCCATGTCCGCCTTGAGCTGGCTGATGGCCGGTGTATTAACCGAGAGATCGGCCGCTGCATTCGCCGGCGAGACCAGCCAGTCAAGCAGGCTATAGCGATAACGTGCCGGCACGCTCTCTGGCTGCAACCGGGACTGCGGTTCAGCCGCCGGGCCCTGTGACGGTGCCGGCTGTTCACCGTAGACGTCCTTTATGATGCGGTCGGCTGCCTTCTCGGCAGCCTCGGCGGGGAAATAAACATTGATCGTGACACAGGCCGCTGCAAACAGTATCAGCAGCATGGTCATTGGAATGCGTAGTGTTTTCATCAGCTGTCCTCTTTAGCTCCGCCAGAAATACATTATCTCAACATTGATTAACGCCGCCACTGGCACAAGGTTAACATCCCTCGCAGGCACCGCTCACTTGACCACGGCACCCTGGGTCCGGGTCACCGCGATCAGCTGCGACACCAGGCTTTCCCAGTCAACCCGGTCGGCATAGCCGATAACATCAAGGCGCGGCGGCAACAACCGGCTCTTGACGATATAATAACCTTTTGCCGCCGGTGCCACCCCATCCATTTGACAGGTCCCGTTTTCCAGGCGGCAGCTGAGCCCCAGGCGGTCATAGGGAAAATCCTTGAAGAAACCCATAAAGCTGCGCGACACGGCGCCACTGAGTCCACCGCCGCCAATGCTGGAGATATTGTCCACCGCCTTCTGACTGATGCGGTGACGCGACTTGTCACCTGGGGGGGTGGCAAACGCGGCATCGAAGGCAACCGGCCGCCATGACTCCATACGCAGTTCATCCACCCTGCCGTCGAGACGGCCTTCGATGCGGCCAAACGAGAATGTCCGGGTCAGGGTCTCCAGGTCGATATTGCTGGCCCGCGCATCGACCCAGAGCCGTGGTACGACGGACAAGGGCTGGGCCAGCCGCAGGTTGCTCAGGGTGACTTCGCCATCGAATACCCGCACCAGCAGCATGCCACCCACGGCCAGCTCGCCGTCCCGGTAGTTTACGTTCGGAATCACTCCGGACAGTTTGCCGCCGAATTCAGGCCAGCCCAGCGCGCGGGTCAGATCGCTCATGGACACGGGTGTCAGGATGCCATCCACGTGCCAGCTCGAGGCAGCACCCGGTGCGTATTCCAGCTCGAACTCCTCCACCTGCAGCTCGCCGTCCAGAACCGCAATACGGGCGGGCTCACGCAGGTGTACGCTGGATCCTGCCGATTCCACCCGCAGTTGTGAACGGCCCAGGGGGACGCGGTAGACCTGGGCCTGTTCCCAGGCCAGCTGCGACGGTCGCGCCGGTCCCTGCCCGGCCCAGTCGATTCGCCCGTCCAGGCCGCCAACGCCAAACCGCGCTTCCCGGTCGTTTATCGTCAGACCGTCAAGCTGCAACCGGGCGCTGGCCAGCCTGCCGTCCTGCCAGTGCAGCTGCCCGGCAAGAGCTCCTTCGGTGTGCAGGTCCGCCAGTACCGTGTCGTTGAGCCAGGGTTGAAAGTAGGTATTGTACAGGCCCGGAAATGTCCCCTCCTCCACATCGACCGCGAGCACCTCGAGCGGTGCAGGTGCATCGAGATCCAGACTGCCATCGGCATGCAGCCTGACGGTTTTCGACTGATCGTAATCGAAGGAATGCAGGCTGATCCGGCGGCGACCGGGATGCCAGTCGAACCGGGTACTGGCATGGACCGGCGTCTTGGTCGCGTCAACAAATACGGGGTCGATATAGACCTGCCCCTGTTGCACGCTCAGTTCGCCGCTGAGGCCCCAGCTGGCCCCGTGTGCCGTCACAGTGGCATCGACCAGGAGCTCGAGATTCTCGCCCGCCACACTGCCTTCCGCATCCGAAAACTGGCTGGATTGCAATCGGGCGGACACCTGGCCCGCGTCAAGACGCGCCGCTGTTCCCTTGAGCTGCGCGCTGAAGGCCAGCGTGCCGACACCCTTTACCAGCACCGGCAGGATACCGGCTGCGGCCAGGCGCGCAGCGAGCGCATCCAGTTGCAGTCCGTCAGCCTGCAGGGCCAGGTCCCAGCCGTGCGCTGCCTGGACAGCCTTGATCGACACGCGGCCGCCGTCGAGGCGGATATTGGCCAGGTCCAGCTGCAGGCGCCGGTCACTGAACCGGTACCTGAAGCCGGTCCGGATCTGCTGCGGCCCGATCCGCTCCGAGCTGAATTCCAGCCGGGCGTGGCTGCAGGCGAGCTCGTCCGCGGCAATCAGGGCGTCCGGGCAGTCGAGTTTCAGGCCCCCAATGGTTCCGAGGGGTTCGGGCAGACGGGCCTGTGTCGCCGTCAACAGCAGTGCGGCCCGTTGCGCGTCACGCCAGACCAGGCGGGACTCCAGTTCGTCCACCGTCCAGCCAGGGCCGGCAACGCGCCCCAGTTTGAGACTGATACTTTCCAGGGCGTCAGCGGTCAGCGCGACCCCTGCCAGCAGGATGACTGTCAGCAGGCCAGCGGTGCGCGCATATCGGCCAGGGGCCACTGTTAGTCGGGGAACACCCCGGTAGACAGGTACCGGTCACCTCGATCACAGATAATGACCACGATGACGGCCTGCTCGACCTGCCGTGACAGGGACAAGGCAGCGGCAACCGCACCCCCGGAAGAGATACCGGCGAAGACACCCTCCTGTGCGGCAAGCGCCAGCGTGGTCTGTTCTGCCTCTTCCTGGCTGACCTCGATGGTGCGATCCACGCGTGTCGCGTCGAAGATGGCCGGCAGATAGGCCTCGGGCCAGCGCCGGATCCCCGGTATCGAGGAACCTTCCGAAGGCGTCACCCCGACGATCTCGATGTCCGGCTTCATTTCCTTAAGGTATTTCGAGGTCCCCATGATGGTGCCGGTGGTGCCCATGGAGCTGACGAAATGCGTGACCTCGCCGCGGGTATCGCGCCAGATCTCGGGGCCGGTTCCCTCATAATGCGACAGCGGGTTATCGGGATTGGAAAACTGGTCGAGTACGCGCCCCTCGCCCCGGACCTCCATCTCCTTTGCCAGGTCCCTGGCCCCTTCCATGCTGGCCGCCTTGCTGACCAGGATGATCTCGGCGCCAAAGGCCTTCATCACTGCGCGCCGCTCCACGCTCATATGTTCCGGCATGATCAGCACCATGCGATAGCCCTTGATGGCGGCCGCCATGGCCAGCGCGATACCGGTATTGCCGCTGGTGGCCTCGATCAGGGTATCGCCCGGCTTGATTTCGGCGCGCGCCTCTGCGTGGTTGATCATGCCGAGTGCCGGACGGTCCTTGACCGAACCGGCCGGGTTGTTGCCTTCCAGTTTCACCAGCAGGGTATTGCTCGTTGAGCCCGGCAGGCGTTGCAGGCGCACCAGCGGGGTGTTACCGATTGTGGCTTCGAGTGTAGGATAGTCCATCGGGGATACAGACCGTTCATTGCCTGAAATGAGTATACAGAAGAACCGCTGAACACTCACCGTGGCAGACCAGGCCATCACTGACAAGACATCGGATAGCGAAAGGACCTGAACATGGGCAACACGTCTTGAAAAAGCTGCTGCAACGGTTCAGCGGACTGCTGGCACGCCGTAACGGGAAGATGCCGGCAGCAACGCCGGAAAACGCGCCAGCCGAATATTACCCACCGACAGATGCCCTGGACGCGCGCTTCTCCAGCGAGCTGTTTGCCAGCCTGCTGCTGGAACTGCCCGAACACCGCCAGGCATTGCTGGATGCCCATGCAGGCCAGGACATCGACATGCTGGGCCGGTGCGTCCATAAACTGCTGGGTGCCGTGGTGTACTGCGATCTCCCGGAACTGACCGGGGCACTGCGCCAGCTGCAGCAAGTCATCAGGTCGGGAGACGTTGATGCTCTCACCCCGGCCTGCAACGCGTCCGATCAGGCCATCGAGGCGTTACTGGCCAAAAGCGGTCTAGTCCCTTGACACCGTCAGGATGACAAAGGCAACGGCGTACTCCTTTTCATCAGCGATACTGACAAAGTCCTTGTCAATGCCAAGCTTCGCACTCAGTTCGGCGGAACGGCCCGTCAGGTGCAGCAGCGGATTGCCCGCCTTGCCATGGCGCACGGCGATTTCATGGAAGCTCAGTCCATCGGTAAAACCAGTGCCAAAGGCCTTGGCAACCGATTCCTTGACCGCGAAGCGCTTGGCCACGAAGCGCGCCGGGTGCTGGTTGTGCAGGTATTCCTGGTACTCTGAATCAGCCAGGATACGGCGTGCAAAACGGTCGCCGTAACGGTCCAGGTTGCGCTGGATACGCGCTACCTGCACGATATCTGTGCCGATGCCGAAGATCATCCGGGCAGTATACCCCGTATGCCGGCTAGCACCGCCGGCTAGCCCGCATTCCTCACCGGGCTTCCAGCATCAGGCGCTTGATTTCGGCCACCGCCGCGCCCAGCCCGGTAAACAGCGCACGCGCAATAATTGCGTGCCCGATGTTGAGTTCGCGAATATCGGGCAGTGCGGCAATGGTCTTGACGTTGTGATAATGCAAGCCGTGACCTGCGTGAACCCGCAGGCCGGCATCGACCCCGGCCCTGACGGCCTCGACAATGCGTGTCAGTTCCAAGCGCCGGGTAGCCCCATCAGCGGCATCGGCAAAGTGCCCGGTATGGATCTCGATACAGGGGGCACCGGCCTCGGCGGCAGCCGCCACCTGTTCAGGATCTGCGTCTATGAACAGTGATACACGCACACCGGCCGCCTCCAGTCGTGCACAGGCCTCCTTGATGCGCATCAACTGACCAGCCACATCCAGGCCACCTTCCGTGGTCAGTTCCTCGCGCCGTTCGGGTACCAGGCAACAGTCCTGCGGCTTGACGCGCTCGGCAATCGACAACATCTCCCCGGTGACCGCCATCTCCAGGTTCATGCGCGTCTGCAAGATGTCCTTGAGCACGATGACATCACGCTCCTGGATGTGTCGACGGTCCTCACGCAGGTGCAGCGTCACGCTGTCAGCGCCTGACTGTTCCGCCAGGATAGCCGCCTGCACCGGGTCCGGGTAACGCGTACCGCGCGCCTGCCGCAGGCTGGCCACGTGATCGATATTCACGCCGAGCAGTATTTCCGATTCAGTAGCCATCTCAAATAATTCCTTGCATCAGTTCATTCCGCTGCGGGACCCTGCTTCCCGTCCCTCTTCCGACAGGGTCGCCAGCTGCCGCAGCACCTCCCGGGTCTTGAGTGGCCGCGATCCCAGGTAGAGTGCCAGCACTGCCCGCATCAGCTGTTTGACCTCATGGCAGCAGGCTGGATCAACAAGACGCTCGCGGTGCAGCGCGGACAGACTGGAGCCGCGCAGGAAGATACCCTGTGCGCATTTCCGCTCGCGCCGCACGGGGCCGCGCTCCGGCAGGTATTCATACCAGGCATCAGCGTCTATAGGCAGCCCGCTATCCGCCTCGTGGTCAAGCAGCAAGCCATAACCCAGCGCCTGCAGCATGCGCTTCTCGAATATCCGCAGTACCGGCTCCTCGGCAACATCGATGCTGCGGATGGCCTCCGCATAGGCATCGAATATCTCGGGATGGGGATCATGCCGCGCCAGCAGTCGCATAATCAACTCGTTCATGTAGTACGCACTCAGCAAGCGCCGGCCGGCAAGCAGGCCGGTGGCCATGGGGAGCTCGAGCCCGGTCAGGGTCCCGAGTTCGCCGCGCAGGCTCCAGGACAGCAGCAGGGGCCTGAAATTCTGCATCTGCCCGCGCCAGCGCGCCTTGGCCGAACGCGCACCACGCGCAACCAGTCCAAGCCGGCCATAACCCCTGGCAAACACCTCCAGCAACAGACTGGAATCACGGTAGGGATAATGATGCAGGATGAAGGCGGGCTCGAGCGCGACTTTCCTATGGGTATTCATAGGAAAATCCCGGGCACCGCTAGTGGCGGGAATCCGTAGAACCTATTCATCAGCATATCCCAGACTCCGCAACGCCCGTTCGTCATCGGCCCAGCCCTCCTTGACTTTGACCCAGAGCTTCAGGTTGACCTTGCTGTCGAGCAGCTGCTCGATATCAAGGCGCGCCTGCTGGCCCACCTCCTTGAGCACCCGGCCCTGCTTGCCGATGACGATGTTCTTCTGGCTCTGGCGCTCCACCCAGATCAAGGCGTGGATGTGGATAATATTCGCTGCCCGGCGGAAGTCCTCGATCTCCACCGTCAGCCCGTAGGGCAATTCCTTGCCCAGCTTGCGGAACAGCTTCTCCCGTACCCGTTCCGCCACCAGGAAGCGCTCGCTGCGGTCAGTGACCTGGTCCTCGGGATAGAACGGCGTGGACTCCGGCAGCAGGGCCTCCACACAGGCCTCCAGCCCCTCGAGATTGTCGCCCCTGGTCGCGGACAGCGGAATGATCTGTTCAAACGAACGCTTGCCGGACAGTG
This sequence comes from Gammaproteobacteria bacterium, assembly GCA_029864225.1. Lineage (GTDB taxonomy): Bacteria > Pseudomonadota > Gammaproteobacteria > UBA9214 > UBA9214 > CAMYJZ01. Next base: position 26,102 of record JAOTTU010000010.1, read on the forward strand.
CCTGCAGCGCGGGCAGCAGTTCTTCCTTGTTGGCGATCAGGTCCACCTTGTTTACCGCCAGCACCACCGGGCAACGGACACGCTCCAGTTCCTTCAGCACCAGGTCGTCGTCGGCTGTCCAGCGCATGCCCTCGACGATAAACACCACCACGTCCACGTCCCGCATGGCCTGGCTTGCCGCACGGTTCATCTGGCGGTTCATGGCACGCCCGCTGTAGCCATGCAGACCCGGCGTATCGACATAGATGAACTGCGCCGTTTTCCCGGTCTTGATCCCGAGTATGCGGTGACGGGTGGTCTGCGGGCGCTTCGAGGTGATA
>JAOTTU010000105.1 GCA_029864225.1 Gammaproteobacteria bacterium
TCGGCTTATGATCGGCCCCGTGTCGCTTGCGGTCGATGCCGGGGAGTGCCTGGGCATTTCCGGGTCATCGGGGACCGGAAAGTCCCTGCTGCTGCGTGCGGTCGCCGACCTCGACCCGCATGACGGCGAGGTAGTGCTGGAAGGGGTGCGTTGTAATGACATCACCCCGGTGCAATGGCGTACCCGGGTCGGCCTGTTGCCGCCAGAGAGCTGCTGGTGGCTGGCGCGTGTCGCCGACCATTTTCATAACGGCCTGCCGGTGCCGCTCGAGGCGCTCGGTCTGGCCCCCGCGATCCTTCAGGAACCCGTGGTCCGCCTGTCGAGTGGCGAGAAGCAGCGCCTGGCATTGCTGCGCCTGCTGGCCAACCGGCCACAGGTGCTGTTGCTGGACGAACCGACGGCCAACCTCGATCCTGTGAATACCCAACGGGTCGAGGCCGCCATAGGCGATTACCGACGAGCGCAGTCGGCGGCCGTGATCTGGGTCAGTCATGATCGGGCACAGATCACCCGGGTTGCCAGCCGCCATTTCAGGATGATCGATGGACAGCTGCAGGAGCAAGCCATGGAGCGTGGCGCATGATTACCCTGAATACGGCCGATCTCGCCATTGCCGCGTCCCTGGTCCTGCTGCTGGCACTGTTGTCAGTGCGCATGCACGTCAATATCAGCAGGCAGCTACTGGTTGCCGCCCTGCGCACCGCGATACAACTCACGCTGATTGGCCTGGTGCTTAAGGCCCTGTTTGCCAATGTCCATCTGGCCTGGGTGTCCCTGCTGGCGCTGTTCATGCTGCTGGTGGCGGGCAGGGAAGTCATGGCCCGTCAGGAACGCCGTTTCACGGGCTGGTGGGGCTATGCGGTGGGCACCATTTCGATGTTCCTGTCCTCGTTTGCGGTGACGGTGTTCGCCCTGATCGTAATCCTGGGTGAATCGCCCTGGTATACGCCGCAATACGCCATCCCTCTGCTGGGTATGTTGCTGGGCAACACCATGAACGGCATTGCCATTGCCATGGACCGCCTGACCCACACAGCCTGGGAGCAGCGTGCCGTCATCGAGGCACGTCTGATGCTGGGGCAGCGTTGGGACGAGGCGGTCTCGGAGATACGCCAGCAGGCCATCCGCAGCGGCATGATCCCGATCATCAACGCCATGGCGGCTGCCGGTGTGGTTAGCCTGCCGGGGATGATGACCGGCCAGATCCTCGCCGGGGCGCCGCCGGTAGAGGCCGTCAAGTACCAGATTCTCATCATGTTCCTGATTGGTGCTGGCACCGGGCTGGGCACTCTGGCCGCGGTGACCATCGGTTCCCGGCGGCTGTTCGATGAACGCCAGCGTCTGTGCCTGGAACGCCTGCGGGTGAAATAGCGTGACATCAGCACATGTTCGCACTCGCAGAGCGCTCCTATACCTATCAATAAGCCTGTAGCGCTCTGTGGGTGCGATGGTTGCGGGATGTGAAATAATCGCGGCCACAGAGAATTTATGGGCACGACCTGTCGGTCTTTGCCCATCCTACAATTCATCAACATTGCCTATAGGAGCGCCCAGCGGGCGCGATGTAAACTTGGCCGATGGCGATTATACCGAACCGGGTTCTCCCGATAGCTGCAATCCTGCTGATGCTGTGTGCAAGCGCGGCAGCAGGGGAGATCTATAAATGCAGCGATGCCCAGGGCAAGGTCCACTACGGCGACCGCCCCTGTGGCGACAACGCCAGCGTGTTCGTGCCCCGGGCTGCACCGCAGGCGGATGCGGGCGTGGACCAGCGCCGGCGCAAGACAGAGCGCCTGCTGGATGCACTGGGAGAGGAGCGCAGGCAGGAGCAGCAGGCGGCCGAAGAGCGGCGGATGGAAGCGGAAAAACGTCGGCTCAACTGCCAGCGTGCGCGTGTCCGGCTGCGCCAGTTCTCGGAGGCCAGCGCCTTGTACCACGTCGATGAAGCGGGTAACCGTAGCGTGTTCACCGATGCCGAGCGGGAGGCGTCCACGCAGGAAGCGCGGGCGGCGGTGGCGCAGTGGTGCGGGGATTCCTGAGTATGCAGACGCGATAGGGTGGGGTGCGCTGTGCGCACCATAAATAGCCACGGAAGCACACGGAAATACACGAAAAGATAAATACGTGAAACCTGATATGCAGGAGCGCCTCACAGGCGCGATCGGGTTGTGCGGTGCGCACAGACTGTAGAAGGAATCTGATGGGCACGGCCATACGGCCTTTGCCCGTCCTACGGGTTCCGGCACCTAATCCAGTGCGCGGTGGAAGAATTCCGGTGCCGTCAGTGACGCGTGGTGGATCGCCGCGTTGTAATACTCGGTGTGGAACGGCTTGTTTTTTGCGGCGGTTTCGCGAAATGCCGCTGCCAGTTCCTGCTTGCCGGTCATGGTGGCCGACCACCACCCCGAGGGATAGACGGGCTGCGGGAAGAACAGCGTCTGCACGTCGCGGAAGCCTGCATGCTGCATGGCCTTGCGCATCGGATTGATAATGCCCATGTGGTACAGCGGCGACTCGCTCTGCTGCACCAGGACACCCTGTTCGCCCAGCACCCGCTCGCACTCGCGATAGAACGCCTCGGTGAACAGGCCCTCGGCCGGACCGATCGGGTCGGTGCTGTCCACGATAATGACATCGACGCTGGCATCGCTGGCATCTCGCATCCACTGGATGCCGTCCCCGAAGAAAAATCCGGCACGCGGGTCGTCGTTCGATATACACAGTTCGGGGAAGTGCTGCTCGGCAATCCGGGTCACGCGCTCGTCGATTTCCACCTGCAGGGCATAGGTCACCTCTTCATGCTTGAGGACCTCGCGCAGGGTGCCGCAGTCCCCGCCACCGATGATCACAACCCTGCGCGGGGCCGGATGGGTAAACAGGGCCGGGTGCGACATCATTTCGTGGTAGAGGAAGTTGTCGCGTGCGGTCAGCATGACGAAGCCGTCGATGACCATGAGGTTGCCGAAGGTCTCGGTCGCGTAAACCTCGATACGCTGGTACGCGCTCTGCTCGTCATGCAGTTTTTCGCGAATCATGAGCGAGAAGGCAGAGCCATACTCTTTGCAGGGTTCTGTAAACCATTGGCTGTCATTTTCAAGCACGTCATTTTCCTCGGCGCACAACGGGGATACTGAAGATACAAGATCAACCGAGCCAGATACAAGAATAGTTGACGGAATTGCTTGTGGTCGGCCACCGGTGTCTTTATCTTTCCCGCTATGGACTGGGATATTGACAGCGCGCGCCGGCGCTACAACATCGCTCACTGGAGCGGCGGCTATTTTGATATCAATGCCGCCGGCCGGCTGATGGCGCGGCCCGGCTGCGTCCCGGGATCGCCCGAGGTGGATCTTTACGAACTGGCCGGCAAGGTGCGTGATGCCGGGCTGAGCTGGCCGGTGCTGCTGCGTTTCACTGATATCCTGCATCACCAGGTGGAGCGCCTGTGCACGGCATTTCAGCGGTCCATCGAAGAGCAGGGCTATGAGGGCGCCTATACGGCGGTCTACCCGATCAAGGTCAACCAGCAGCGGCACGTGGTGGGGGCGATTGTCGACCACGGTGGGCCGCGGGTCGGGCTCGAGGCCGGCAGCAAGCCAGAGCTGATGGCGGTGCTTGGCGTGTGTCAGCCGGGCGGGATCATCATCTGCAATGGCTACAAAGACAGTGAATACATCCGGCTGGCGCTGGTTGCAACGCGCCTCGGCCAGCGTGCCACCATCGTGATCGAAAAGCTTTCCGAACTGGAACTGGTCCTGCGCGTGGCGGCGGAAACGGGCATCCGGCCACGACTGGGTCTGCGTGTACGGCTCGCGACGGCCACGGCCGGCAACTGGCAGAACACCGGGGGCGAGCGCTCCAAGTTCGGCTTCACCGCGGCCGGGGTGCTGGCCCTGCTAGCGCGGCTGCGCGAGGCGGGTATGGAGGACTGCCTGCACCTGTTGCACTGCCACCCGGGTTCCCAGATATCCGGGATCGATGATTTCCGTCGGGCATTGGGTGAGACCGCGCGCTACTACGTCGAGCTGCATGGGCAGGGTTTCACTATCGACACCGTGGATGTCGGTGGTGGACTGGGTGTGGACTACGAAGGCACCGCATCAAACAGTGTCTTCTCTGTCAACTACGCGATCGACGACTATGCCCGCACCGTGGTCTCTACCTTTGTGGCTGTTTGCAGGCAGCATGACCTGCCGTTTCCGGATCTGATTACGGAATCCGGGCGCGCCATGACGGCGCACCACGCGGTATTGGTGACCAATGTGATCGATACCGAGCACGTCCTGAGTGCCGAGGCCAGCGACGGCATTGAGGGTATGGAACCGGCGCCCATTGCCGCCCTGCATGACGGGTTGCGATGCTTTGATGGACACAATGCCTTGCAGTCCTACGTCGATGCCAATGAACGACTCGCAGAGCTTCGTGCGCTCTACCTCGCGGGCGACATCGGGCTTGAGCAGCGTGCACTAGGTGAGTCCCTGTATTATGCCCTCTGCCGCAGGGTACAGGCGGCGCTGGCCACTGCAGCACAGGCCCATGAGGTGCTGGATGAGATCAATCGCAAGCTGGCCGACAAATACTTCTGCAATCTGTCCGTGTTCCAGTCCATGCCGGATGTCTGGGGCATCGACCAGGTATTTCCCATCGTGCCGCTGCACCGCCACGACGAGGTGCCGGACCGGCGCGCCATTCTGCATGACCTGACCTGCGACTCGGACGGCCACATCGAGCACTATGTCGACAGCGCGGGCGTCGAGTCCAGTCTGCCGGTCCATGGCATCCGGGAATCGGAGCCCTACTTGCTGGGTATTTTCCTGCTGGGTGCCTACCAGGAGATTCTCGGTGATATGCACAACCTGTTCGGCGATACCGATGCGGTCAATGTCGAGCTGACGCCTGCAGGCGGTTACCGCCTGGTCGAACCGCGTCATGGGGACACTGTGGAAGAACTATTGCGCTATGTCGAATTCGAACCGAAGCAGCTGATGGAGCGCTATCGTGAAAAGATCTCGCAGGCCGAACTCAATGATGAGGAGCGCACGTCTTTTCTGCATCTGCTGGAGCACGGTCTCGAGGGATACACCTACCTCGAAGATGAATAACGGCCCAAACCTATCGCGCCTGCGAGGCACTCCTACAGTGGCCGGATCGGTGTCTGTAGGAGCGGTCCCCTGACCGCGATTCGCCTTCCAGCATTCGCGCCGAAGGCGGCACTCCTGCGGGGTGTGATCGATGTCTATAGGAGTCCCTCGCAGGCGCGATATATCTCTACGACGACCAGATCGATGCCTTGCAGCCCCGGCGTGCAGCCGCGATTATGGTATCTTTTGAAAACACTAGCGCGGAACCCACGAAACAAGGGAAGTCAACAATGAGAACTGGCGTTATCGGCCTCGGCGCCATGGGTGCACCCATGGCCCGCAACCTGCACCGGGCTGGTCACCTGGTCGCGGTCTGGAACCGCAGCGGAGACAAGCCACGCCAGCTGGGTGAGGAGCTCGGTGTGTGTATTGCCGCTACCCCGGCCGCACTCGCAAAGGACTGCGAGCTGATTATCCTGTCGGTCTCGGCCGACGAGGACGTACTCGAGGTCATCAGCGCCCTGATGCCGGCGCTGCAGCCCGGCAGCGTGGTTCTGGACACTTCTACCGTGAGTCGGGCAACGGCGCTGGCAGCGGCAAAGCAGCTGCAGAGCATTGGCGTGGCCTTCCTCGATGGGCCGGTATCGGGCGGTGTCGAGGGCGCGCGCAACGGCACGCTCGCCATGATGGTCGGCGGCGATGCCGCGGTGCTCGCAACAATCACTCCGGTACTCAATGCCATTACCGCCAGGATTACCCACATGGGCCCGGTCGGTGCCGGGCAGGCCACCAAGGCCGTCAACCAGGTGATGGCGGCCGGGATCAACCAGGCGGTGAGCGAGGCACTGGCCTTCGCACAGGCACTCGGGCTGCCGCTGGACAAGGTCATCGACGTGGTCGGTTCGGGTGCGGCCGGCAACTGGTTCCTCACCCACCGCGGCCCGACCATGGTGAAAGGGCAATTCGAGCCTGGCTTTCGGGTGGCCCTGCACCACAAGGACCTGGCGATCTGCAGGCAGATGGCGGCGCAGCTCGACGTGGCGCTGCCGCTGGTCGAGATGACCCTTATCCACTATCGGCGGCTGATGGCCGCTGGCTTTGGCGACGCGGATATCTCGGCCCTGTTCCGGCAAAAGCAGGCCCTGTTCACGCCGGGCAAGGAACGGCCGAAGCGCCCCTAGCCGCTATCCAGCGGGCTGCGCACCCCGCGGCCGCCCCGGTTCAGCACATGGGTGTAGATCTGCGTGGTCTTCACATCCTTGTGACCCAGCAGTTCCTGCACGGTGCGGATGTCGTAGCCGTCCTCGAGCAGATGGGTCGCGAAGGAGTGGCGCAGGGTGTGTACGCTGACGCGCTTGGCAATGCCTGCTGTACGGACGGCCTTCCTGATGGCGCGGGCGATACTGGTGTCATACCAGTGATGCCGCCGGATGGCGCCGCTGCGCGGGTCCACCGACCGGCGGGTGGCGGGAAATACATACTGCCAGCGCGAGACGCGAGCTGCACCGGGGTATTTTCGGGCAAGTGCATAAGGTAGCTCAACTTCGCCATAGCCTTTATCGACGCCCTTGGCTTGAGTTGGCTCTGCCTCACCTTGGTTTTTGAGTTCACGTTTGGGCGCCTCTTACAAGGCAAGCCTTGGTCGGAACTTCTTGAGGCGTACACCTTCAAGGGTGGAAACATCTGGTCCGTTGTGCTG
>JAOTTU010000106.1 GCA_029864225.1 Gammaproteobacteria bacterium
GGCCCTGCAGCAGCTGCTGAATGACACCAACTGGGATGACCTGGACTACCTGGTGGTCGATCTGCCGCCGGGTACCGGTGATATTCAGCTGACACTGGCCCAGCAGGTACCGGTCAGCGGTGCGGTCATTGTCACCACTCCGCAGGACATCGCCCTGCTGGATGCACGCAAAGGCTTGAAGATGTTCGAGAAAGTGGAGGTGCCGGTGCTCGGCATTGTCGAGAACATGAGCATCCATATCTGCAGCGAATGCGGCCACGAGGAACACATCTTCGGTGAGGGCGGCGGTCAGCGCATGTCCGACCAGCATAACGTCGACTTCCTCGGCGCGCTGCCGCTGGACAAGCGCATCCGTGAGGAGACGGACTCAGGGAAACCCACCGTGGTGGCCGAGCCGGACAGCCGTATCGCCCAGATTTACCGCGAGATCGCGCGCCGCACGGCCGCCAAGCTGTCGCTGAAGACCAAGGACTATGCGGCGCGCTTCCCGCAGATCGTCATCCAGAACGACTGACATGGGTTTATCACCGCAGAGACGCGGAGGACGCTGAGAAAGACATATAGCAGGGAGAAATGTTAATTAGAAACAACGGGACTAGGAACAGTTGCATTCAGTAGCCTCGATAATTGGTGGCCCTGTAAGGGGACAATTTTGAATCAAATAGACTTTCTCTGCGCTCTCTGCGTCTCCGCGGTGAATGACCCGCTTTAACAAACCAGCCGGACCGACATCCGGCGTTTCCAGGGAATAGCTGATATGTCGATCAAGTCTGACAAGTGGATCCGGCGCATGGCCACGGAACACGGCATGATTGAGCCGTTCGAGGCCGGGCAGGTGCGCGAGAAAGAGGATGGTTCCCGCCTGGTGTCGTACGGCACCTCGAGCTATGGCTACGACATCCGCTGTTCCGATGAATTCAAGATCTTCACCAATATCAACTCAGCGATCGTCGACCCCAAGAACTTCGACGCCAACAGCTTCGTGGACGTCAAGGCGGACGTCTGTATCATCCCGCCGAACTCCTTTGCCCTGGCGCGGACGGTCGAATATTTCCGCATCCCGCGCAATGTCCTGACCATCTGTCTCGGCAAGTCAACCTATGCGCGTTGCGGCATTATCGTCAACGTGACGCCGTTCGAGCCGGAGTGGGAAGGGCATGTCACCCTTGAGTTCTCCAATACCACGCCGCTGCCGGCCAAGATCTATGCCAACGAAGGCGTGGCCCAGGTGCTGTTCCTGGAGTCGGACGAGGTCTGCGAGACCTCCTACAAGGATCGCGGCGGCAAATACCAGGGCCAGAAGGGCGTCACCCTGCCGAAGACCTGAACGGCCCGGCCTGTTCACCGCAAAGGCGCAAAGGTCGCAAAGAACACAAACAAATTTCCTCACCGCAGAGACGCAGAGTGCGCAGAGAAAACAAATCAAAAAGCAATAATTTTAAAAACCCCCAAGCCTCTACAAATTACACGAAAACGTGTTTTGATGTAATGCCTTCTGAATCCTTACTCCGCGTTCTCTGCGTCTCTGCGTTAATAACAGATTTTTTCTTTGCGTCCTTTGCGCCTTTGCAGTTAGGACGGTATTACCGGTAGATCGCATCCCGCTTCTGTACGGTTTACTGTTTCACACGCAGTGATTCGCTGAAGCTCTCCAGGTCGCTCTGGTATTCGTCCTCGTCCTTTTCGCGTTGCCAGATCCGTACCGGCAGGTAGCTAAGCTCCGGGGCGCACCAGATATAGGTCTCGCGCTTGGCATTTCGGCGTACCTTGACCAGCTTGACGGTGTCGAAGCTGCCGGCGGGCAGTTCCAGCGTTTCCCGGGCCACCACCCTGAAGTTGTATTCCCTGAGTTTGCCGCCATCGGCGATATTGAAGGCCATTTCTGTTTTGTTGTCCTGCAGCGCCAGCATCACTCCGAGTTGCGAAGCCAGCCGGTCCAGGGTGCCGTCCGGTACGTCCATCTTCCAGACGCTGTCATCGACACGGTTCTCGACGCTGTGTTGGTCCCAGTCGAAGTGCAATTCTGCCTCACGTTCCCGGGTGCCTCCGGTCCGCTCGTAACGGTAGGACAGCGGGCGTATCCCGGATTCTTCCAGGTACCCCCGGCTGAGTTCATGCAGCTTGTCTTTCAGCAGCCAGGAGATCCAGCGGCTGGGCCAGCTGCGGGTCTCGTAGAGGTATTGTCCGTCTTTTTCCAGGCTTAACGAGACCGTCGAGGTGCCGATGCGCAGGCTGCCGCGTGACAGCTTGAAGCTGGCCTCAAACTCCGGCAAGGGCGCCGCCTGTGGTGCCGTGACCAAGCCGGTACTGGCCAGTAGCAGGCAGACAACGGCAAGGGTGATTTTTCGGCAAGCGTGTTTCAGCACGGTGCACCCGCTCCAGAATCCTGCAGCCGGGGTCGTTCCAGTGGGACATCGTCGAGCCGGACCCGGCCCTCTGTATCCAGCTGCACACGGCCCTCAGCATACCAGCGTATGACAACAGGATACATCCGGTGTTCCTGCTCCAGCACCCTTGCTGCCAGGCTGTCGGCATCGTCGCCGGCCAGCACCGGGACGCGCGCCTGCAGGATGGGCGGTCCGCCATCTATTTCCTCGGTGACGAAGTGGATGGTTGCACCGGTCTCTTCTCTGCCCGCATCCAGCACCCGCTGGTGGGTGTTCAGACCGGGAAACTCGGGCAGCAGGGAAGGATGGATATTGAGCATCCGGCCCCGATAGTGGCGCACGAATGCAGACGTCAGGATGCGCATGAATCCTGCCAGTACCACCAGCTCCGGCCGGTAGTCGTCGATCGCGGCCTGCAGCGCCGCATCAAACGCCGCGCGGTCCGGGTAGTGGCTGTTGTCGATCACTCGCGTCGGAATGCCGGCCTGGCTGGCATGTTGCAGACCCGGTACGTCCGGCCGGTTGCTGATCACCGCGCGTATTTCGACCGGCAGCTCGCCTGCTGCTACGCTGTCGATTATCGACTGGAGGTTGCTGCCCCGGCCGGAGATCAGGACTACGATGGGCAGGGGATTGTCTACGGCAGCAGCCATGGCAAGATCAGGTATAGATCCGGACAGCTGGGGTCTACGTTTCCAGGGTGACGCCGGGTGCGCCGTCGCCGGGCCCGATGTGGCCGATGACCCAGGCCTGCTCGCCCTGTGACTGCAGGTGCTCGAGGGTCTGCTGTGCGTCGGCCTTGTCGACACACACCACCATGCCGATGCCGCAGTTATAGGTGCGATACATCTCCTTTGTGGTCACATTGCCCTTGTCCTGCAGCCACTCGAAGATGGCCGGGCGCTCCCAGCTGCCGGTGTCGATCAGTGCCTGCGTCCCGGCGGGCATGACCCGGGGCAGGTTCTCGGTCAGGCCGCCCCCGGTGATGTGGGCGAGGGCATGGACATTGACCTTGCTGAACAGGGACAGCAGCGGCTTGACGTAGATGCGGGTCGGTGCGAGCAGCCAGTGGGCCAGCGACTGGCCGTCGATCTTGTCGTCCAGCTTGCTGTGGCTGACCTCGATGATCTTGCGGATCAGTGAGTAACCATTGGAATGGGGGCCGGATGAGGCCAGCCCGATCAGGCAGTCACCGGCCCGGACGGCGCTGCCGTCGATAATCGCGTCCTTCTCGACCACACCGACGCTGAACCCGGCAAGATCATAATCATTCGCTGCGTACATACCAGGCATTTCCGCAGTCTCGCCACCAACCAATGCCGCACCCGCGATTTCGCAGCCACGTGCGATGCCACTGATAACGCTGGTCGCGACCTCGACATCGAGTTTGCCGGTGGCGTAATAATCCAGGAAGAACAGGGGCTCGGCACCCTGTACGACGATGTCGTTGACGCACATGCCCACCAGGTCAATGCCAATGGTGTCGTGCAGACCTGTGGCGATCGCCAGCTTGAGCTTGGTGCCCACACCGTCGGTGCCGGAGACCAGTACCGGCTGGCGGTAGCGGTCCAGCGGCAATTCGAACAGCGCACCGAAGCCGCCCAGTCCGGCCAGGACCCCGGGCCGCTTGGTACGTGCCACTGCGGGCCTGATGCGGTCGATCAGCCGGTTGCCGGCATCGATATCGACGCCGGAATCACGATAACTTAATGAATCGGAGGACGGTTCTGAGGCCGTGTTGTTATCCTGCACACTCACGTTGGGACTCCCGTTGGTAGCAGCACACATGGTAGCGGCCGGCCGCGAGTGGTGTAAACCCGACGGCACAAAGTATCCGGTACGCTGGCGCCTCTCTGCGCGCTTCGTTATGGCCAAAATCCGTTGATACCCGTATGCTTGGGCTTCCTTTTTCTGGTGCTTGGATGGATACGGGATATGGATAAAACATGTCGATGGAGGCGGCCTGTTGTCGTGATTGCCTGCATACTTGGCCTGCTGCCGGTGCTTGCAGGCGCCGTCACCGGCCAGGACCTGTTCGAATCCGAGGTCACGGTCGCCAGCCAGCAGCCGGACGAGCGCACGGCGGCTATGAAACGGGCCCTGGCTGAGGTGCTGGTCAGGGTTACCGGGCAGCGCGAACTGCTGGGGCAGGAACCGGCGAAATCCATGCTGGCCGATCCCGCCCGCTACGTGCAGCAATATCGTTACTACACGGTGCCGAATACCCGGCCGGCAGAACTGAAGATGCGGGTGCGCTTTGATAGTAATGCGGTGCGCACGGCCTTGCGCCAGCAGGGAGCGTCCTACTGGGGTGATTCGGAGCGGCCGGATACGCTGGTGTGGCTTGCCGTCGAGGACCGGGGCGAGCGTTACATCGTGGCGGCGCAGGATGGCCGTGCGGTCTACCAGAAGATCCAGGCCGCCGCGCAGCAGCGAGGTGTATCCCTGGTCTTTCCGCTGATGGACCTCGAGGACCAGTCCCGGGTGCGATTTACTGATATCTGGGGTGGTTTTTTCGAGCGCGTCCTGACGGCCTCCGAGCGCTACAACCCGAGCGCAATTCTGACCGGCCGTCTGAACCGGGCCCCCTCCGGAGGTTGGGTTGCCCGCTGGGATATGCAGGTCGCCGGCACGTCCTCATCCTGGTCGGACAGTAATCAGCTGCTGGAAAACCTGCTGCAGGCGGGAATTGATAATATGGCAGACCGGCAGGCATCACGCCTTGCAGTCACCGGTACCGGGGTCAACACCAGTGCGATTACCATCACGGTGGATGACATCAACACACTCACCGCCTATGCGCGCGTCAATGACTACCTGTCCTCGTTGACTGCGATCAGCCAATTCCAGGTCGTACAGGTCGCCGGGTCCAGCGTGCACTATGCCGTGCAACTCAACGGCACCCTTCAGGGTCTGGCGCAGACCATCGTCATCGGCACGGTGCTGGAACCGTCGCCAACGGGAGCAGCGGGCAGCTACCGGTTACGCCAGTGAAACCCAGGGACCTGCCCAACCTGATAACGGTTTTCCGTTTTCTGCTGGTGCCGCCGGTAGTGATGCTGCTATTGCAAGGCCGCTTCGGGAGTGCCTTGCTGGTCTTCGCCATAGCGGGTTTTTCCGATGCCCTCGACGGTTATCTCGCCAAACGCTACCACTGGACCAGTCGCATGGGGGCGCTGTTGGACCCGCTGGCGGACAAGCTCCTGCTGGTTTCCTCGTTTGTCACGCTGGGTTGGCTCGGACTGATACCGCTGTGGCTGGTGGGCCTGGTGATCCTGCGCGACCTGGTCATTGTAACGGGGGCGGTTGTGTATCACATGCGTATCGAGCAGCTGGAGGCGGAACCAAGCCTGGTCAGCAAGCTGAATACCTTCACCCAGATAGTGCTGATACTCGCGATCATGTTCACCCAGGCCTTCCAGAAACTGCCGGCGCTGTGGCCGGAGGTGCTGTTGTACAGTGTCCTGGTCACGACCGTGTGGAGTGGTTTTGACTACGTATGGACCTGGAGTCGCAAGGCCTGGTCCAAGAGCGGCCACTAGCCTGACATGGTGATTCCGGTGAAGCACCCCCAATTGCCACTGGGTCTGGCACTGAAAGACAGTGCCCGTTTCGAGAGTTTTTTTCCCGGCGGGAACCAGGAGGCCGTGCAGAGTCTGCGTTCGTCCGCAGCAGGGCGGGGTGAGTCACTGGTTTACATTGCCGGTCCTGCCGGCATGGGCAAGACACATCTGCTGCAGGCCGCCTGCCACTATGCGGCAGAACATCACCGAACCAGCAGCTACTTGCCCATGGAGGAACTGCTGAACCTTTCAGCGGAGATATTCCAGGGCCTGGAACAGCTGGACCTGGTCTGCCTGGATGATGCGCAGGCCCTTGCCGGGCATGCCGATTGGGAGCGGGGCCTGTTCGACCTGTTCAACCGCTTGCGGGACAGCGGCAGTATGCTGCTGGTTGCCGCTGCACAACGACCCGGCCGGGCCGGATTTGACCTGCCGGATCTGGCCTCAAGGCTGGGCTGGGGTGTGACCTATACCCTGAAGCCGCTGGATGATGACGAGCTATTCGCGGCCCTGTCGTATCGTGCCCGCGGCCGCGGGCTGGGCCTGCCGGAGGAGACCGCGAGTTTCCTGCTGAAACGCATCCCGCGGGACCTACCGTCGGTCTTCGACCTGCTCGATCGCCTCGACCAGGCCTCCATGATCGAGCAGCGCCGCCTGACCATTCCCTTCGTGAAGTCTGTGCTCGATCAGTTGAAGTGACCAGATGTCAGAGGTGGGTGTATGTGCAAGGTGGGTTTAAAAATTCACCGCAGAGGCGCAGAGAACGCAGAGTAATACCGATTAAAGCAACCGCAAAAGCGCAAAGAAAACAATAAAGATTAGCTGG
>JAOTTU010000107.1 GCA_029864225.1 Gammaproteobacteria bacterium
GGAGCCGTCAAAACGGATCAATGCGATATTGCGACAGGTCTCCAGCTTGTTGATCTCGGCATCGCGCAGGGTGCCATCGGGGGCGCGTGACAGTGCCGCCACCCGCGGCTGCATGCTGCGATACAGGAACAGCATCAGCGAAAGCATCACACCCGCCATAATGCCCTTATCCAGGTGCGGTGCCCAGACCAGGGTCAGGACAAAGGTGATGATGGCCACCACACCGTCGTGGCGCTGCACCTTCCAGGCATACTTGATGGGGTCGATCTTCACCAGGTTGATCACCGCCATGATGATGACCGCGGCCAGGGTCGCCTGCGGCAGGTGGTACAACAGCGGCGTCAGGAACAGCAGGGTGATACCCACGACCAGGCCAGTGACCACAGCCGAGAAACCGGTTTTCGCCCCGGCGTCGATGTTGACGGCCGAACGCGAGAAGGAGCCGGACACGGCGTAGCCATGGGAAAAACTGGATACGATGTTACCCAGACCCTGGCCCACCAGCTCCTGGTTGGCATCCAGCCGCTGGCGGGTGCGCGCGGCCATGGCCTTGGCGATCGATATGGCCTCCATGAATCCGATAATGGCGATCGCCACTGTGACACTGATCAGTTGCACCATGGTATGCAGATCGAATGTCGGCATGGACAGAGCGGGCAGCCCTGCCGGGATGCTGCCGACAACCTTGCCGCCCATATGCTCAAAGCCGATCTGCCAGGAAATCAGCGTTGTAATGATCACTGCGGTGAGCACATTCGGTGCCTTGGGTACAAATCGCTTCATGGCGACCATGATGCCGAGCGACAGGATGGCCATCAGCATGGTTTCCATGTGGGTGTTTTGAAAGGCCTCGACCACGGTATTGAACACCGTCACATAGGTATGGTCGGCCGTTTCCACGGTCACGCCGAACAGCTTGCCGAGCTGCGAGGTGCCGATGATGATGGCCGCGGCGTTGGTGAACCCGATCACCACCGGGTGGGACAGGAAGTTGACCAGCACACCCAGATGCAACAGCCCGAGGGCGATCTGGAAGATGCCCACCATCATGGCCAGCATGATGGCATAGGCCACATATAATTCCGGACTGCCGCCGGCGAGCGGTCCCAGCGCCGAGGCCGTCATCAGGGACACGACCGCCACCGGCCCGGTGGCCAGCTGGCGCGATGATCCGAACAGGGCGGCGATGATCCCCGGCAGGAACGAGGCATACAGACCGTAGTAGGGCGGCAGGCCCGCCAGCTGAGCATAGGCCATCGACTGGGGCACCAGCACCAGGGCAACGGTGATGCCTGCGATCAGGTCGGCCTGGAGGATTTCACGTTTCTTGAGTTCGCCGGTCCAGCACAGGAAGGGTAAAAACCGGCTTTTCAATTCATCACACTTTTCTTTTTTAATCATAGTGTTGTCCAAATTACCAAGGGTGCCGATGCTTTATCCGGCCGTCCGAAAACCCAATATTATATTCTGATTCCCTGCCTGACAGGAATCACCCGCACAGAAACATTGCCCAACGACGGCACGGACACAGGCCAAAACACTGCAGGCCGGTGCGTCTGAACAGGCAAAACACCAACACCAGTGGAAACGATATCTTATTGATATTTATTCGATTGGAACACCGGCAGCGGTATCATCCGACAATCGAACTTGAGACACCCGGTGCAATAATGGTTCAATACGCGGCTTCGACCCGACAGCTATGCCGAAAAACGGCACCACCGGGCTACCCAGGCCGCCGTCATGCCGAGAACGCGCCTGGAAGCTGGATTGCATCATCTTACCTAAATAGATAAGGACTCAGGAGCCTCTCATGTCCAAGAAACATCCGATTATCGCCGTTACCGGCTCTTCCGGCGCAGGCACTTCCACTGTCAAGGTAGCATTCGAGCACATCTTCCTGCGCGAGGGTGTCAACCCGGTCGTCATCGAAGGTGACAGTTACCACCGCTTTGACCGGGCCGCCATGAAAGCGGCCATGCACGAGGCCGAGGAAAGCGGGGACACGCATTTCAGCCACTTTGGTCCCGAGGCAAATATCTTCGACAAGCTGGAAGAGACCTTCAAGTCGTACGGCGATACCGGTACCTGCGAACGCCGCTACTACCTGCACAGCGAGGACGAGGCCCGGCCCTTCGACCAGAAGCCGGGCGAATTCACTCCCTGGGAAAAAATTGCACCCGGCACCGACCTGCTGTTCTACGAAGGCCTGCATGGCGGCGTGGTCACCAATGAGGTCAACGTCGCCCGGCATGTCGACCTGCTGATCGGCGTGGTCCCGATAGTCAATCTCGAATGGATCCAGAAAATTCACCGCGACTGCGCACAACGCGGCTACTCGGCCGAGGCCGTCACCGACACCATCCTGCGGCGCATGTATGACTATATTCACTACATCACACCGCAGTTCTCGCGTACGGACATCAACTTCCAGCGGGTACCAACGGTAGACACCTCCAACCCGTTCATTGCCAGGGACATCCCGACACCGGACGAGAGCTTCGTGGTGATTCGCTTCAGCGACCCAAATAAGTTAGATATCGACTTCCCCTACCTGCTCAGCATGCTGTCGGACTCCTTCATGTCACGGCGCAACAGCTTCGTGGTGCCGGGAGGCAAGATGGGCTTCGCCATGGAGATCATCCTGGCACCGATCATCCAGAGGCTTATGGAAAACCGCACCACCAGTTGATTTTAACTGCACCACAGGCGGGTTGGCGGTACTCGCCGCCCCTTCCGGGGTGACCTTTCATCCAGGCCGGCCGCTCGCGCAGCCTGACAGGGGTCCATTGAATCTTGCCAAACAAGATTGTTAACCTATACTCCTCTCAGTTGCATCTATAAACACGGCAGCAGCTGGAGGGGACCGACGTGATCATCACGTCCACAGAACCAATCAGCGGCAAAGACCTCGGCAACGTGGAAATCAAGCCATTCGTTATCGAGGGCAAAGGCCACCTCGCAATCAAGGTCTACTTCGAGTCAAAGCAAACCCGACGCCGCTACCTGGACATCGAGGTTGAAAACCCCGGCCAGGACCTCCGTTACAACCTCGACAATCCGGACGCCGATGTGCGGACTATAACTAGACAGGCGCTCGGGTAACGCCCCAACCCGCCCGCCATGTCAGCGATTGAATGCTATCTGAAGTCCTGTCGCGAACTGGCCCGCTTCTGCTCCCTGAACGGCTGGATCGATAATGCCTCGCTGCACTATAGCGTCGACTGGGAAAGCGACTACGAGGTACGCGTCGATATCGAGTTCGACGAACTGCTGATGGAGGGCACCGGTCGCCAGACCGAACGGGTGTCCTGCTTTGGCCAGATGCGCCTGTATCTCAACCGCAACGGCCAGGTGATCCATTCCGAGATCCTCTAGCGCGGATAAAGGTGAGACCGGGAACCGGTCGAGAGACCGGGCCGGGCCATGCACATTGGGCAAAGCCGGATGGGTTCTGAAATCGAATAGGCATAAACCGTCACTTGCAAAGAAGCCCTCCAGACAGCCTGTTGAGCCCGGGATTACAGCATAGTTTGGTTACAAGAAACGCCTGCGTACAACACAGGGGTTAAAAATAGAGATAGCCCTCCTCGACCAGGCGCTCGACCTCCCCGGGGCCATAGGGAACCTGCTCTATGAACGACGGGATATCATCGGGCTCGATACCACGCGCCTCCATCATGGTCTGGCAGATCCTGATATCCACGACGTCAAAGGCATCCAGCCTGGCGGCCTCGTCCACAATTTCCTTGTACTCTTCGTAATTCTTTATGGCAAAGAAGTCCACCTCGGGACCGTGCAGGACCAGTACGAGACTGGCCTCTTCACCGAGTGGCCGTGGCTTCATCGCCAGTTCGCCGGCGCGTTCGAACAAAACCCGCAACTCCTCCAGCGTATGCACGCTGATATCCAGCACGGCACGCCCGGGACCCGCATCGGGTAGCGGCGTATCAGGGAGTGGTGAACGGGTCGCGCTGTCATCGGCAACGACCGTGTCGGTCTGCGCTTGCCCGGGGGTATGAGGTTGCCGCTGATAGATCAATGCCGCCACCCCCGCCACCACCAACAGTAGAACAACAATACGCTTCATTTTTCCATTCCATGCAACCCGGTCGGAGCACAACATACTGAAAATTATAGTCTCGCGCCAGTTCCAGGCTGCTATCCCGTCGCTGGCAAGAACAGTCCGCGCGCCATTTCGGGTAGAATGCGCACACCCGTAAAACATCCGGGCTGCAAGCAGCCGCACTACAAGACGAGTGATAATGAATAACGCATACAACCCCGCTGAAAACAATCCCGACAAAAGACATGATCGGCAAATCGCCGTCTGGCTGCTGGTCTGCTGTGCCATGATTTTTTGCATGGTCGTACTGGGTGGTGTCACGCGCCTGACCGGTTCAGGCCTCTCCATGGTGCAGTGGGATCCGATATTCGGGGTGGTCCCGCCGCTCGACCAGACTGCCTGGGAGGAGGTCTTCGACCTCTACAAGCAATCACCCGAATACCAGAAGATCAACATCGGCATTGACCTGGCCGGATTCAAGCAGATCTACTGGTTCGAATTCGCCCACCGCCTGCTGGGTCGCACCATTGGCATGGTGTTCCTGATACCGTTCCTGTTCTTTCTCATCAAGGGACGCCTGCACAGACCCCTGGTACCCAAGTTGGTTACCCTGTTTGTGCTCGGCGGCCTGCAGGGACTGCTGGGCTGGTACATGGTGCAGAGCGGCCTGGTGGACAAGCCGCACGTCAGCCAGTACCGGCTGACGGCACACCTGGCGCTGGCGTTAGTCATCTATGCCTACATGTTCTGGATTGCCCTGGGCCTGCTGCCCGAGAAGCGCCATGCCAACGCAGCAGCGGGACCGCCCGGTCTATGCCTGTTTGCCGGCCTGCTGAGCGGCCTGGTATTCATTACCGCACTTTCCGGGGGCTTTGTCGCCGGGCTGAAGGCTGGCCATGCCTACAACACCTTTCCCCTGATGGACGGGCACTGGATACCCGAGGTGATCTTCATGCAGGAGCCATGGTGGCGTAATTTCTTCGAGAATATTGCCACAGTGCAGTTTGATCATCGCGCGCTGGCTATCACGACTTTCATAGGCGTGGTCAGTCTGTGGCTTTACGGGCGCCGCCAGGCACCTACGCAGCAGGTGCGCGCCGGTCTGCACCTGTTGCTGCTGGCGGGCGTGCTGCAGGTTGCACTGGGCATTTCGACCCTGCTGCTGCATGTGCCCACGGCACTTGCAGCCACCCACCAGGGTGGCGCCTTGCTGTTACTGACGCTGATCCTGTTTGTGAACCAGCGCCTGGTTCGCCAGCGGGTATAGGAAAAAAGGACTGCAGGAAGGGACCGGCAGGCCAGGCGGCCTGCCGGTGGCAAGAGATTACAGGCTGTTGTAGTAGGCCGCGAGGTTGTCGATGTCCGCGTCGCTGAGCGGCTTGGCCATCGGACTCATCATGGGATCACTGCGGGCCCCGTCACGGAAGGCCTTCATCTGCTTGACCAGGTAGCCTACCTGCTGCCCGGCCAGGTTCGGCCACAACGTGTTAGCGCTTATGCCGGCAACGCCGTGACAACCGGCGCAGGTGGCGGCCTTGGTCTTGCCGGCCGCGGCATCACCCGCCAGCACGGAACCGCTGAGACCCAGCAAAGCACTCATCATTACTACGCTTGCGATTTTTTTCATTGCGTCAACTCCATTCAGTTAATAAAACCATTCAGTATGTACTTACCCACGCTGTTCAAGAATTTTTGCCGTCATCTGCTGACAATACCCATGCAACTGCAAGCCACATGATCCAGGCAGTATATTAAAGCACGGTAATATGCAGCAACTACTAATGTTTTTTGTACAAATTAACAATATGTTACAAATGCGACCTGCGGCCCCGGGCGACCCTTTCAGCGACCGCCCCGGGTGGTTCCCGGATTCCGGCTGAACCCGTCCGCTACCCGATAATATCCGCGCCCTGCTCGAGCAACGCCATATAGTGAAGGTAATAGCTACCGTCACAGGAGAAGTTCAGACCCACAATCCCGTTGATGATGTTGAGCGAGCCGGAGCGCAGGTAGACGGCCTTATCGGATCTCCGCAAGACCTTGAACACCGCCATGACATCATCAATCCGGTTCGGGGGCACGACGGCATTGATCGGACAAGACGCGGCCGGGAAGGACCAATCATTATTATTAAAGCAAGATACTGTCCAACCCGGAATTGTTGGTATTCAGAGAGTTACCAGGTCGGTGCCGCAACTTGCTGCATTATTCTGGTGCACAAGTGCACCAGAATAATGCAATCAATACTTATTAGACGCATCCGGGGCGGGGCGTATTTCCTGCCATTCGCCCGGCAGGTCAGGCGCCGATCAGGCGCCGCCACCAGCGCCGCCGGTTGCCCGGCAGCGGGGCTTCCGAGTGGAGATCGAGCGGTCGTAGCCTGGAGAGGATCCAGCCCGGCAGGGGCGGTTTGTCACTGAAACCGCAGGAGACACCCAGGTTGTTGGGATCAAAAATCTTTACGAATGCCGGCGACTCGAGTGAGTCAGCATAGACAACACCACAGTACTCCTCGTCGTGTTCCTTGCGCAGCAACTGGTCGATTTCCAGCAGGAAGGCCCGCAACATCTCGCCACTCACCGGTTCCGTTGGCGGCGGCTCGCCAACGGCATAGATGTACCAGCCCCCATCGGCGTCACTGCTTAATACATCCCAGAAATCATCCAGCTGCTCCCAGCGCAGGACACTGATGAAACGCCCGCGAAAG